>PLKR01000473.1:22049-22261 GCA_003140655.1 Acidobacteriaceae bacterium
GAGGCCCATGAGCATCATCGAGAGCCCGATGGTGTTGAGCACATCCACACGCAGCAAGTCGCTGAGCGGCGCCCAACCCCAGGCGATCAGATATTCCTGCAGACGAAAAAGCAGGCCGAAGGCAAATATCTCCGCCCCGCGGCAAATCGTGGCGCGCGCTATTTGCGCGGGCCGCAGATTCTTCTTCCATAGCTTTTCGGTTACCAGGGCGA
>PLKR01000466.1:0-3772 GCA_003140655.1 Acidobacteriaceae bacterium
AGAACGTCAGCTCGGAGTGGGAGACTCCTCTGTCGATCCATCTCAAGGGCGTTACCATTACGCCGGGCGGCTTCGCGGCTGCCGAATTTGTGCGCCGTTCGCGAGAACTCGCAGCAGACATTATCACTCCCTTCAACAACCTCACCATGCCCAGCGCTTCCCAAAGCAATCTGCCGGATTTCTTCGGTACCGCCCGACAGTCAAGGCCTTCGGTCTTTGTCGGGGGCCGGTTGAAAAATGTGGAACTTACCAGCTACATGTCGGGTGACTTTTTGTCATCCGGTGTCACCTCCAATAACAACCAGACCAACAGCTACACTTTCCGTCTGCGCCAGGCGTGGGGCCAAGCCAAGTTCAACAATGGCTGGAAATTCCTGGGAGGCCAGATGTGGAGTCTTGTGACCGAGATGAGGGCGGGAATCGCCCCCAGCGACGACGCAGGCAAAGTCAACGATGTCCGGCCCATAACGATTGACGGCCAGTACTCGGTCGGCTTCACTTTCGCCCGTCAATATGGCATTCGCTTAACCAAGGACTTCGGTACTAAGGCGTCAATCGCTTTCGCCATGGAGAACGCGCAGGGCACGCTGACCACACATAACAACGGAGACAACTTCCTGCTCGGCGAGGCGGGCGCCACCAANNCTGCTCGGCGAGGCGGGCGCCAGCAACACCTACAACACGGGAGGGACTTACGCCGCCAATCCCGCGCCCGATCTCGTCGCCAAGATCGCCTTTGACCCCGGCTTTGGTCACTACGAGATCTTCGGTCTGGCGGATCGATTCACCGACCGTATATTTCCCTGCGGCGAGGTGGCTACCACCACCACGGTCTGCAATGGCGTCGCGGGAGCCAACTCTATCGGAGCCTATAACGCCTCCAAGGAGGGTGGAGGTTTTGGCGTCAACGCCCGCTGGACCTTCGACGACAAGCACTTCGTCTTCGGCTTACATGGCTTCGGAGGCAACGGGGTGGGCCGTTACGGCGCATCCAGCCTCTCCGATCTTGCGATTCATGCCAACGGAACTCTGAACCTGATCCGGGGCTACCAGGGCTTGGGTACGCTCGAATGGCATGGCAAGAAACTCGATCTCTACTCCTACGCCGGAGCTGAATATGCCGGCCGGACGCAGGACTACGATCCGATCTCGGGCAAGTACGTGGGCTACGGATCGCCCTTCTTCAAGAACAGCGGCTGCTACACCGAATTGCCTCCCGCCGTAGACACCGGCTTTACTCCGACGGCACTCGCCAATTGCACCGCCGACACGCGGGTGATCATGGAGGGTACGCTCGGCTTCTGGTACAGCTTCTACAACGGACCCAAGGGCAGGTTCCGCTTCGGCACCCAGTACTCCTACATTACACGTCGGACATGGGTCGGCGAAGCAGGGCCAGGAACTTCCGGTTCGCCCTCAGGACTGGACAACATGGTCTTCACCTCGTTCCGCTACTACCTGCCGTAAACCGAAAATGGTCCCGCGTCAGCCTTCGACGCGGGACCCCAGGTTTTAACGAAGAAGTGGTCAACCGATTCTCAACTTTCTGAAGGGCGCCTTCCCTTCGGAATCGCCGCCGGCCCGGTTTTGGGCTACTCTCCTTTTTCCGGGCTGGTGGCGTTAGCGTTTTCGCCCCGGCAGTTTTCCATAATCACGGCGGGCATCCCTTAGCCGACCCGGCATCCAAACCAAAATCCGTGTTAGGCGCGCGGCGTCGAGCCCTCGCAGCTCCGACCTTCATCCCAAGAATTTCTCGCTACCCCCTCGGCAGAGTTTCTTCGCGATGATCGGATGCACATTACAAAACTGTTACGTTGCGATCAAAGCCATCCCTGGGGGACAAGATCGTCCAGAATCGGCTTCCAGGAAGATTGCGTTACACTCCAAAATAGGCTGGGAACGTCCTAAGGAGACGGTCAAGGGCATTTCGACTCTCCCGGCTGGTGCGCGATGCTGAATATCAAGAAGATTCTTCTGCCGGTTGATTTCCCGAACGCCTCGCTGCGTGTGGTTCATCAGGCTGCGACCTTAGCCCACCATTTCCATTCGGAGATCGTGATGCTGCACGTCGTGACAGCGCAGAGTCATGCCGCCGGCGTGCCCGAGGACGGCCCCAAGTTCGCTGGCTGGGATCTGCTCGCTGCGATCCTTAAAGAGGCTGAGAAAAGAGAGGCTGAGAAAAGAGAGGCTGAGAAAAACCTTGACCGGTCTCTCCGGCGAGAGCTTGAAGGTCTTGCGATCCGATGCGTATTGGTCAAAGGCGACCCGGTCCAGGCAATTCTGCAGACGGCTCGGGCGGAAAAAGCTGAGCTCATTATGATGCCGTCCCATGGCTACGCGTTCAACCAGTTTCTGCTGGGGTCTGTAACAGCGAAAGTTCTGTACGGGACCGAGTGCCCGGTTTGGACCGGCGCGCATGTGGAAGAATCGCCAACGCAGGAGTTTGCGATCCGCAACGTCCTGTGCGCGGTCGATCTTGGCCCGCGTAGCCACAAAGCGTTGTTGTGGGCCGCGCAAATGGCAGCCGAATTCGGTGCCCGTCTTACCCTCGCCCACGTCACTGCCTCGGTGGAGCTGTGGGGACCTGGCGGCAGCTACGTCAATCCAAGGTGGAAACAGGAGCTTGTCGGCGACGCTGCTCAGCAACTCGCACGGCTTCAGAAAGACACGAGCGTCAAGGCGGACGTATTCATCGGCAGTGGGGACGTGCCTAAGGTGCTGAGCCAGGCCGTGAAGGAGACGAAAGCGGATTTGCTGGTTACCGAGTGCTACCCCTACGGCGGCAACCTGCGGATCCACGGTTACGCAATCATTTGCGCGGTGCCGATTCCGGTTCTGAGCGTATGAGCTGCGAGTGCGGAGACATATTTGATTTACTTTGTCTTCTGCTCGCCGGCAGTTTCCTCCTGCTGCTCTTCAGACTTTTGCCAACTTGAATTGGGGCTGTACTCCGTCATGGCTTTCGCGAGACCCTCGGTCTTCTTGCCGAGATCCTTTTGATACACTACTCCTTCCTCGCTAACCAGGAACGTCATCACGCCCGACGACCTGTATTCCGCCGGATAAGCCACGAAAGCGAATCCCCCTGTCATTTTGCCGTTTACGATGTAAGCTTTCGCGCCGCCTGGGGCATTTTTCCCCTGACGCGTCAGGACGTGATAATAGTAACCGCGATAAGGCGTCGGAGCGCTGTCTCTGGTCTTGGCGTAACTCTCAGTAACGGCCGCTGCCACCAGCGGTCCGATGGGGCTCAGGCCTTCGCCGCTGGTTTTCCAATAAAGGCCATTATGTTGCCCTTCATCGCTGAAGATTTTCTGGGCGTACTCCTTGTGGTCCGCGGAGTATTCCTTTTGCGCCGATACCAGCTCCTGGCAGACGCGGATGGTCGACATTTCATTTCGGCCAATTCGCCTGTACAGGATTTCTTGCTTGCCCACCTCGGTATCGAAATACCACGCGTTGCCTTTGTTCACCAGCGGGATGGGCGTGGGCCAGTTCTCCGCGCCGATATACAACACTGTGGTTCCATCCGGTTCTTTCACCAGACGGTGCATCTCCTGATATCTCCTTACGAAATTAGCGCGGCTCTCGGCGTCCTCAGCGTCGTCTCCGGACGAGACGATTNNNATCCCGTCAGAAGGATTGCGACCGCAGCAAGTTTAGGAAGATTGGCCCGATGAAATTTGTGGACGTTCGGTTTCGTTCGCTGCATATGGCTTCACTCCATTTTTCAAAGTCTCGCAAATTACGAGGAACATAACCTGACTCCGAT
>PLKR01000466.1:3879-6462 GCA_003140655.1 Acidobacteriaceae bacterium
GCGTATCCCCGAGCCGCTTGCCGATTTCCGTCGAAAGGCCTGGCCGCTGCCCCCGGACGGTTGAAAGCTCCGCCCCGCTCGCCTGCTCCTCGGGCAAAACTGCTCCGGTTGTAAAACGTTCTGCTCCCGGAGTAATACCTGCCATGGTTAAATACTGCATAACGGCCATGCCAGTCGAATCCCCAATGACCCCATCCCCATCCGAAACCTCCGAACCAACCGATTGGGAAGCCGAGTCCGAACGAGAGATACGGGCCGCCAAACCAAATTCCAGGATACGGGTACCACCCCGGCCACGCCACGACCGGATATCCGTAAACCAGCCACGGATTGTATGCGGGCACATACACNNTTGCGCATGACCTGTACCGCATCCATCACATCTTGTTGCTGGTTGTAGTAGGCATCTCCCAGAGATGACGTCCACGAAAGATTCTTATCCATATTTCCCAGGACGGAGGGAAATGCCGTGAGTGCCTTGACGCTCGGGTCCCAAGGCTGTTGATCCACAGCTTGACCCAAAGCGTCGCCCTTTAAATCAGGATGCGCTTGCGCCCATCTGTTGGCCTCGACCACTTGCTCGGGAAACGTGGACGCCGCCAGAACCTGCGCCACCAGCGAATCTGGATACAGCGCAATCGGCGCTACCAATTGCTGCAGTTGCTCAGGGGTCTGTTGCGTGTAGGCGGGTGCCGGCGCGGCTTGCGCCGGGGCTGCCGCATCTTGCGCCGGGGCCGGCGCGGTTTGCGCCGGGGCTGCCGCGGCTTGATCCTGATAAGCCCATAGGTCCTGAGGCAAAGTTGCGAACACCAGAGCCAACGACAACAGGGAACCCAAAATCCGCCCGCCCATTCGAGGCTTCGATAACCCTGCGGCATCTCCGAAGATGTTCATATTCTTAAGCCTCCTCTGCAAAACTTTACAAAACCCGCGTTCACGTGTTCATGCACTAATGGTTAGATTCCAAGTAGCCTTCGAAGGCTGCATCATTTGTGGCAGGCAAAGATTACCGTCCGTTCCCAAAACAGTTCCCGAGCAGCTCAGCGCCAGGTGCCTTGTAAATACTCTACAGAATTGCTCCCTTCGGGAAACTCGCTGGAGCGGGGGAAACTGGGCGTCACGATTGCGAATCGAACTCCCGTTTCCTCGACTATAATTCTGAGCGATTCGGAGCCGACATAAGGAGATCCCTTTTGACCGTTGACACGAATGAGCATCCCATCATCGACCCTGGCCATCAACTCCCGGCTCACGAGTCGGCATCTCATCGGCATAGAGTATTGTGGATCGTCATCGGGATTGTGTTGTTGCTCCTCCTTGTGCTTGCAGTCGTCCTATGGCGCCACTACAAGGACGCGAAAAAAGCCGCGCCCGCGCCGGCGAAGATCAACATTACGACAGCGACGGCTCAGAAAGGTGACATCGGCGTTTACCTTGACGAAATCGGTACGGTCACTCCGGTTTATACCGATTCGATTACCAGCGAGGTGAATGGCCTGGTCGTTGCCGTGCATTTCAAAGAGGGTCAGGTGGTCAGTAAGGGCGATCCGCTGGTTGACATCGATTCGCGTCCGTTCCGCGCGACTCTCTTGCAGGCGCAAGGCGCGCTGGAGCGGGANNTCGCCCAAGCCCAGATGGACCTTGAGCGCTACCGCGAAGCATGGGCGCGCAACGCGATCCAAAAGCAACTGTTGGACGACCAGGAAAAGCTTGTACTGCAGGATGAGGGCACAGTAAAAAACGACCAGGGAACCGTGCAATTTGATCAGATTCAGGTTGACTTCTGCCATATCACTGCCCCCATCGCAGGCCGCGTGGGTTTACGGCTGGTGGATCCGGGTAACGTGGTGCAATCCGCGGGAACTGTAACCCTCGCTGTCATTACGCAGACGCAGCCCATCACCGTAATTTTCACAATTCCGGAAGACAGTCTAGGCCCTGTCGTAGATCGACTGCGTAAGAAGGCAAAGCTCACCGTCGATGCCTTTGACCGTACTGCGGTGACCAAGATTGCAAGCGGGAAGCTGTTGACGCTCGACAATCAGATTGACACTACGACCGGGACAGTCAAAGCACGAGCCGTTTTCGACAATAAGAATGATGCACTCTTCCCCAACCAGTTTGTGAACACGCGGCTGCTGGTGAATACGCTGCAGGGGGTAACGCTGGTTCCAGCTTCAGCAATTCAACAAAATGGCCAGGCATCGTTCGTGTATTTGATTCAAAGCAATTTCGCCCATCTGCGCACCGTAAAGCCGGGAATTACAGACGGCGGCATGACGCAGGTGGACGGCATCAACCCTGGCGACGTTGTCGCCAACAGCAGCTTCGATAAGTTGCAGGAAAATACTGCAGTCGTTGTCGCGAACAAGGCTCCGGCCAAGCCTGCACCAGCCAGTACGAACGGGAGCAGCACCCCGTGAGTCCATCTCGCCCGTTTATCTTGCGGCCCGTCGCGACCTCTTTGCTGATGGCTGCAATCCTTCTGGTCGGTCTGGTTGGCTATACCCAACTGCCGGTCTCCGCCTTGCCGGAAGTCGATTATCCGACCATCCAGGTACTCACGTTTTATCCCGGAGCAAG
>PLKR01000466.1:6475-6720 GCA_003140655.1 Acidobacteriaceae bacterium
GTAGCTGAGGAAGAGGTGCAGTCTGCTATAAACGCGTCGCAGAGCTTGTTGCCATCCATCCTGCCCGCACCGCCGACCTATAGTAAGACCAATCCGGCCGACGCCCCTGTGCTTACCCTGGCCATTACCTCAAGTTCCATACCGCTTTCTCAGGTCGAGGATCTTGTAGACACGCGCCTTGCGCCTAAGATTTCGCAGCTCAACGGGGTCGGGCTGGTAACTATCAGCGGCGGACAAAAGCCCGC
>PLKR01000466.1:6851-8848 GCA_003140655.1 Acidobacteriaceae bacterium
AGCCCGGGGCCAACACCATCAGCGTGGTCAAGAGCATCAAGCAACTCATACCGCAGTTGGAGGCCAATCTGCCCACGGGCATTCAGGTGACCACGCTTACCGATCTTACAACCGCCATCGAAGCATCGGTTTCCGACGTTGAGTTCGAATTGCTGCTGACGGTCGGCCTCGTCGTGCTGGTCATCTTCCTCTTCTTGCGGAGTCTCTATGCCACCATTATCCCCAGCGTGGCTGTGCCGCTGTCACTGATCGGCACTTTCGCGGCGATGTACATCCTTGGCTATAGCCTGGATAACTTGTCGCTGATGGCGCTGACCATCTCCACCGGCTTCGTTGTGGACGACGCCATCGTGATGATCGAGAACATCGCGCGCTACATCGAAGCGGGCGATCCTCCCATGGAAGCGGCGCTCAAGGGTGCGGAGCAAATTGGTTTCACCATTCTCTCGCTGACCGTGTCGCTCATCGCCGTTCTGATTCCGTTGTTATTCATGGGCGACGTGGTGGGGCGCCTCTTCCGCGAGTTTGCCGTGACCCTCGCCGTCACGATCGTCGTTTCGGCAGTAGTCTCCCTTACGCTCACGCCTATGATGAGTGCGCGAATCTTGCGGCACCAGCCAAAAGAGCAGCAGGGACGCATCTACCAAGCCACAGAGCGTGCTTTCGAGGGGATGATCGCATTCTACGGCCGCACCCTGAAGTTTGTCCTTCGATTCCAGACGATTACTTTGTTGGTCGCGCTGGCCACACTGCTGCTTACGGTCTTCCTTTACATCATCATCCCCAAAGGATTTTTCCCGGTGCAGGACACGGGCGTCATCCAGGGCATATCGCAAGCGCCGGTGACGATTGGCTACAAGGCCATGGCAGAGAAGCAGCAGGAGCTGGCAAAGGTCGTTCTGGAAGATCCGGCGGTGGAAAGCCTTTCGTCGTTTATTGGCGCCGATGGAACCAATACAACGACTAACAGCGGTCGAATGTCGATCAATCTAAAGCCGCTCGACCAGCGCAACATGAATGCTTCCGACATAATCCGCCGGCTCACCTCAAAACTGGACCAGGTTCAGGGAATACAGCTCTTTATGCAACCGGTGCAGAACATTACTGTGGACGATCGCGTGAGTCGCACGCAATATCAATACACGCTCGAAGATCCCGACGCCAATGAACTCAATGACTGGACCAACCGCTTTGTCGGCCGGCTGAAGCAGTTGCCGGANNCTGGAAGATGTCGCCACCGATCAGCAAACCGGAGGGCTTGCTGTATCTCTAGTGATCGACCGGGTCACGGCCTCGCGATTGGGTATCGCGCCATCGACCATCGATAACACTCTGTACGACGCTTTCGGCCAGCGCCAGATTAACACGATGTATACGCAGGTGAATCAGTACCATGTGGTTCTCGAGAGTCAGCCGCAGTTTCAACTGGATCCCAACAAGCTGAACCATCTCTACATCCAGGCCAATGCGTCGGCAGGCGCAAGCGGTACCGGGGCCTCAACCTCATTCGCGTCCTCGGGCGCATCCGCCGCGGGGTCCAATGCGCTCACAGCTTCAGCGCTGTACACTCCATCGGCAAATACCCTTGCTCCTCCTGCGAACGCGCTTTCGCCGAGCACATCTTCGACGTCGAGTAACGGCGCCAACTCTGCAGGCATCACCAGTTCGGTTATGAGCAGTGCCGTGCCGTTGAGCGCCTTCTCCCACTTCGAAAAGATGACAGAGGCGCTCGCCATTACCCACCAGGGTCAGTTTCCGGCCATTACCGTGTCGTTCAATCTCGCGCCGAACGCCGCGCTGGGCGAGGCCATTACGGCAGTCGACAAGATACAGAAAGACATGCACATGCCTCCCAGCCTGCAGGCCGGTTTTCAAGGAACCGCGGCATCCTTCACGAATTCGCTGTCCAACGAGCCTTTACTCATTCTGGCGGCGCTGGTCACCGTGTACATCGTGCTTGGTGTTTTGTACGAGAGCTTTATCCACCCGATTACGAT
>PLKR01000217.1:0-3647 GCA_003140655.1 Acidobacteriaceae bacterium
GAGGTCTACTCTCATGAACCGCGCTCAACTGTTTTTCTCGGAGCAACTTCAATCAAAAAGCAGCGTTACGACAAGATTGCGTGTGCACACACGGTGCGGCGTAACGTTTTTGTGTTTGACTTTCGATTTCCTGAAGGAGAAAACTGCCATGACGTCCCGGGCCGCTTGTGTTTTCGCTGCACTGTTGTCGCTCGTTCCACTGACCTTTNNTCTTATTGGGTGTGACCACGCCGGGCGGAACGCCTGGTACGATTCCCTTATTCACTTCGGCGACCAATATTGAGAACTCAATCCTAACTCAGAACGGAACCCCGGCGGTGCATGTGGCCGGCAAGCTGACAGTGGAAGGCAATCTGGGAATAGGAGCGGACAGCAGCTTCCAGATCGGGGGCGAGCCATTTGCTTTTGGCTCTGTTGCAAATCAGAACGCCTTTCTCGGCTTCGCAGGAAACACTACCAACTCGGGCATACAAAACACCGCCAGCGGCGTGGGGGCGCTGCAGGCCGACACTACCGGGTTCGCGAACACCGCCTATGGGGTGAACGCCCTCAACGCCAACACGACGGGTGTCCATAATACGGCCCTTGGTCTTTTCGCCCTCAACTCGAGCACCGCGGCTGAAGGTAACACCGCCATAGGCGAACTGACACTAACAAACGACACCACGGGCGAATTCAACACCGCCGTCGGCTTGTGGGTGCTCCAAAACAACACCACGGGCGGAGGTAACATCGCTGTGGGCTGGAAAACGCTTCAAACCAGCACTACCGGCAACGACAACACTGCCATCGGCTTCCGGGCGCTTCAAGGCAACAACACGGGTAGTAACAACACCGCACTGGGCGCCGTTGCTAATATGGGTTCTTCCGATCTGACCAATGCCACTGCTGTCGGAGCGTACGCACAGGTCAGTGAAAGCAACGCTCTTGTGCTCGGCAGCATTAATGGGGTGAACGGCGCAACTGCGAGCACCAACGTCGGCATCGGCACGACGACGCCAGCGAACGTATTCACCATCGGGCAAGGCGCAGGTAATGCCATAAGCGATGGTTGGGACAGCTACAGTTCGCGGCGGTGGAAGACGAACATCCAAACCCTGCGCGGCGCGCTGGGAAGAGTGGAACAGCTGCGTGGCGTCTCCTACGACCTGCAGGCGAACGGCAAACACGAAATGGGTGTAATCGCTGAGGAAGTGGGTGCTGTCGTTCCTGAGGATGTTACGTGGGAGAAGGACGGCAAGGATGCTCAAGGCGTCGATTACGGCCGGCTCACTGCACTGCTGATCGAAGCCACCAAGGAACAGCAAGCGCTGATTCGCAAACAGCAAAAACAAATCAAAGTGCAGCAAATGCAGATACAAGCTCAGCAAAAGAGAGGCGATGCCCAACAAGGGCAGATCGCCCGGCTCACCCGGCAAGTGAAGACCATCCAAGCCACTTTCAACGATAACGGACGAAGTGGCTCCGAAGTTCGCGCGGTGAAAGCAGAAGGGACGACGGCTCGCCAGTAGCAGGCAACGGCGGGAGCCGACGGATTGACACGGCTGCAGCCACACGCAATAAATGTGTCGCATCATTCGAAGTGGGCTCTTTTGTTTGAGCACTCGCGCCCTGGCGTGGAGAAGCGGTGAGAAGCGGCGAAAACGCCTTTCGGAGCCGCAGGTCGTGCGGGCAGGCGAGGGGTCCTTCGACTCCGCATCTGCTTCACTTCGTGAAGCGGATGCTCCGCTCAGGATGACAATGTATTTTAGGGGCGGGCTGCACCAGCGCTGCCGCCGCCGCCGACGAAGTGGACTATTTCCAGGCGGTCGCCGTCTTTCAGTGGCGTTTCGGGCCAGCGATCGCGGGGGACTATATCGCGGTTGAGTTCCACGGCGACGCGGTCGGGCTTCATGCCTAAGGATTCGATCAGGGCTGCGAGGGTGAACGGGCCTTGGACGGGCGCTGCGGCAAAGGTGGCTTCTTCGCCATTGATGTGCAGTTTCATCGCATTCCGCCAAACACAAGCCGAGAGTTATGCTCGCTTGGCAAGCTGCATTGTCTCATGAGCCGAAAGCCTCGCTGCGCTTGGCTGGACGGCCGAGGCGGCCGTCCCCACATGGCTTGACATCCTTGGCTTGAAATCCTTCCGACAAACAACAGCGCTACTCGGCTTTGCGCAAGGCAAATTTGCGGGTTACGGTGCGGCCTTCGTGGGTGGCTTGCACGAGCACGGAAGAGTCGGGTAAAGCGGATTCCTCGACTTCGATCGAGATCTTGGCGGCGCCGGCAGCGTCGGAAACAGCCTGGGTGTAGAAAGGCGCGGCTTCAGGACGGGCGAAACGAAAGGTTAGGCGAGCGCCGGACACGGGGGCTCCGGCTTCGGTGACGCACAATTGCATGGTCAGATTGCGGTTGGCGTGAACCGAAGCGGCGTTCTCCCATTGCAGGTCGAGTTGCTTGATGGCCGCCAAGGCCTCGGTTTCGGCGTGGTCGAGGACGTTCTCCAACTGGCCTTCGCGGATCGCTTCCAGCACCAGACGATGCTGGTCGCGGAGTTGCTGCTCTTTTTGGGAATCGCCGACCGCGGTTTGCGTGGCCGAAGCCGCGTAGGAGACGGCGCGCTTGCCCACGCATCTGCCGCGCATGAAAACCTGAGTCTGGAGCAGTTCTTCGCTCTCGCGCGCTTCGCTTTGCACGTGGTAGACGGTGTCGCCGTGCTTGACGTCAGTGTTGAAGCCAAAAATCATAAAGAATTGAGTAATTGGGCAATTGGGTGATTGGGCAATTGGAAACCACGAAGCACCCTGAGCTTACAACTCTTGCTTGAATATCAGGGTTAAATTTTCAATTGCTCAATGACCCGATCGCACAATCGCCAAATAGTTCCCGGTTCCCTTGACACTCGCGCGCACCAGCACCTAATCTAAACGTTTAATCGAATGCTTGGCGCGAATTATATATAGCTTGTCCTATGCCCGACAATTATTTCGCTGGCTACCTGCCGTTTCTGATTCATAGCCTGTTGGTGGTCGGACTTACGACTGCCATTATCACGCTTTCCTGGCTGATCGGGGAGCGGAAACCGACTCGGGCCAAGCTTTCCGCCTATGAATGCGGGATGCCCCCGGTGGGCGACTCCCGGGGGCGCTTCTCGGTGAAGTTCTACCTGGTGGCGATGCTGTTTATTCTGTTCGACGTCGAGGCTGTGTTCCTTTATCCCTGGGCGGTGATTCTACGCGATCTGAAGCACTTCGGTCTGTGGGAGATGTTCACATACATCGGCATTGTTCTGGTCGGCTTCTTTTACGTTTGGAAGAAGGGCGTTCTGGATTGGGGTCCTTCCGTCGTGCGATCCGATGTCCGGCGAGGGGAACGCTAGTGGCTTTGGCCCCTGCCATCACCGATCTTGAGCAACTGAAGGGTCATCCGGCGGTGGGGCGGCTGCTGGCGTGGAATCCGTCGGCGGTTACGGAAGTGAAGTTCGACCGCGAGGAGATGACGATTTACATTGATCGTGCGAACCTTCGCGAGGCTTGCGCCCTTCTGCGCGACGATGCGGAGTGCGCTTTCAACTTCCTTTCCGACGTCACGTGTGTGGACTGGTATCCGGCGGAGCCACGATTTGAAGTGATCTACCACCTGCTTTCCATTCCTAAAAAGGAGCG
>PLKR01000217.1:3680-5849 GCA_003140655.1 Acidobacteriaceae bacterium
TGATGCCTGAGGATTGGGAAGGTCATCCACTGCGAAAAGACTATCCGGTGGAGGGCTACCGCTAGGCTTGGTTATGGCTCACCTTGCGACCACTCCCGTTCTCGAGCCCGGCCAGGATCGCACCATGATCCTGAACATGGGGCCGCAGCATCCTTCCACGCACGGCGTGCTGCGCGTGTTGCTGGAGATCGATGGCGAGACGATCGTGCGGATCATGCCGGATATTGGCTTCCTGCACACTGGAATCGAAAAGACCTGCGAGGCCAAGTTTTATCAGCAGGTGGTGCCGCTCACGGACCGCATCGACTATCTCTGCCCCCTGACCAACAATCTGTGCTACGCGCTGGCNNTGGGCACGCACGCGATGGACGTCGGCGCCATGACAGTGTTTCTCTATTGCTTCCGCGAGCGCGAAGAAGTGCAGCGCATGTTCGAGATGGTGAGCGGACAGCGCATGATGACCTCGTACTTTCGCGTGGGAGGCATCGCGCTCGATCCGCCTATGGGATTCTTCGAGCGGGTTCGCGAATTCGCCGGGCGCTTCCCCGAGAGGGTGGATGAATACGAAAACCTACTGACGGGGAATCCGATCTGGATGATGCGCACGAAGGGCGTGGCCAGGCTGAGCGCAGAAGACGCGATTGCGTTAGGCGCGAGCGGTCCCACGTTGCGGGGAAGTGGCGTGGACCTCGATCTGCGCCGCGATATGCCGTATTCGGGCTACGAGAACTTCAAGTTCAAAGTCCCGGTGGCGCAGGAGGGTGACGTATTCGCGCGTTACATGTGCCGCGTGCGGGAGCTGCGCGAGTCGAATGAGATTGTGAAGCAGGCTCTGGACGGCATGCCGGAAGGCCCCATCAAGGCCGACGCTCCCGGCATTGTGTTGCCCGACCGGGAGAAAATGAAGACGCAGATGGAAGCGCTGATCTACCACTTCAAGATCATTACCGAGGGCTTCGCGGTGCCGGCGGGCGAGGTGTACCAGGCGGTGGAGTCGCCGCGGGGCGAGATGGGCTACTACATCGTGAGTGACGGCACAGCCAAACCCTATCGAGTGCATATGCGGGCCGCTTGCCTGGCGAATTTGCAGACCTTGCCCAAGATGTGTGAGGGGAGATTGATTGCGGATGTGGTGGCGGCGATTGGGAGCATTGACATCGTACTGGGAGAAATTGACCGGTGAAGTTTTCTGAAGAATTCGAGACGCGGTTTGCGGAGATGGTTCCACACTATCCGACGAAGCGGTCGGCGCTGGTTCCTACTCTTCTCTATGCGCAGGATGAAATCGGGTTTCTTTCCGATGAGGTGGTTCTGGAGCTTGCTGGACGGCTTGATTTGACGGAACTGGAAGTGCGGAATGTGATCAGTTATTACTCGATGCTGACGACCAAACCACGCGGCAAGTTCAACGTGCAGGTTTGCACCAACATCAGTTGCCTGGTTCGCGGCGGTGAAGANNATCCTCCAGCACTGCGCGAAGAAACTGGGCGTCGGGCACAAAGGAACAACACCCGATGGTTTGTTTACCCTGGAAGAGGTGGAATGTATTGGGGCGTGCAGCTGGGCTCCGGCGGCTCAGGTGAACTACGATTTTCACGAGAACCTCACGGCGGAGAAGATGGATAGGGTTCTGGACGAGTATAGGAACCGATGAAAAGGGATTTGGTAATCGGGCAATTTAGTAATTGGGTAATTTGAAAACCGCTGATCGAGCAGGTGCTTAAATTACTCAATTACTAAATTACAAAATTACTCAATCTTTATGGCTGACTTGGTCTCTCATCCCGACGAGGTGAAGGTCGTCTCCCGGCGCTTTGGCCAGGGCGCGACGAATATTGACCGGTACCTCGAACTGGACGGCTACAAAGCCGTGCAGAAGGCGCTTGGGATGGAAGCGGACGCCATCATCAATGAGGTGAAGAATTCGGGACTGCGCGGGCGCGGCGGAGCTGGCTTCTCGACCGGGATGAAGTGGTCGTTCGTGCCCAAGCAGTCGGCCATGCCGAAGTACGTGCTGTGCAACGGCGACGAGAGTGAGCCGGGCACGTGCAAAGACCGGCTGATCTTCGAGCATGATCCGCACTCCGTGATCGAAGGAGTAATGATCGGTGGCCTGGCGGTGGGCGCGCGCAGCGGCTACATTTACATCCGCGGCGAATATCGATACCT
>PLKR01000217.1:5861-16329 GCA_003140655.1 Acidobacteriaceae bacterium
GGCGAAGAATCGGCGCTGATGGAATCGCTCGAAGGCAAGCGCGGGATTCCGCGGATTCGGCCTCCGTTTCCTGCCGTTGTGGGACTGTGGGGCGGTCCCACGGTTATTAATAATGCGGAGACGCTGGCCTGCGTTCCTCACATTATTCTGGGCGGTGCGGAATGGTTTGCCAAACTTGGTCCGCCGCGGAACGGTGGGACTCGGCTGTTCTGCCTCAGCGGTAATGTGGCAAAGCCCGGCGTGTACGAACTTCCGATGGGCTACAGCCTGAAGAAGATGATCTATGAAGTTGGTGGCGGCATACCCAACGGCCGCCAACTGAAGGCGGTTGTGCCGGGTGGCGCTTCTTGTCCCTGCCTCACCGCCGATGAGATCGAGGTCAATATGGATTTCGATTCCGTCGCGAAGGCTGGTTCGATGCTGGGTTCGGGCGGCGTGGTCGTGATCGACGATGCACAGTGCATCGTGAAATTCGCTTTGCGAACCATGAAGTTTTACCAGCACGAGAGCTGCGGATGGTGCATCCCGTGCCGTGAAGGCACGGACTGGCTGAAGAAGACGCTGGTGCGTTTTCATTCGGGCGGCGGAGTGATGAAAGACATCGACAACATGCAGTATCTGGCGGAGAACATGCTGGGCCGGACGTTTTGTCCGTTAGGCGATGCAGCGGCAATGCCGACGATTGCGTTCGTGAAGAAGTTCCGCAGAGAGTTTGAAGATCATCTGGACGGCAGGCCTTGCCCGTACGATAAGGCGCGCGTGGCGGAGCCGGTAATGGCGTAGCGAGAAGATTGAGTAATGGGGAAATTTAGTAATTGAGTAATTTGGTATTGCGGTATGCGTTCGCGACCTGAAGAGCTTCGTGATCGGACCAAGGCTTTTGCCCTTCGTGTCATTCGGCTGTTTCGCTCGTTGCCGTATAAGACCGACACGCAGGTTTTGGGTAAGCAACTTTTGCGGTGCGGAACTTCGGTGGCGGCGAACTACCGGGCCGTTTGTCGCGCGCGATCGAAGGCGGAGTTCATCGCCCGCTTGGGAATTGCGGCGGAAGAGGCTGACGAAGCGGTGCTCTGGCTGGAACTGCTGATTGAATCAGGAATTCTAAAGTCGGAGATGACGGTAGGTCTCCTGAAGGAGGCCCGGGAACTGGCGGCGATACTAACCGCGTCTCGGCAAACCGCGAGGAAAGCAGCTTGATGTTATTAAATTACTCAATTACTAAATTACCTAATTGCTCAATCGCACTATGGCTGACGTAACACTTACAGTTGATGGCAAGAAGGTCACGGCTCCCGCGGGGACGCTGTTGATCGAGGCCTGCAAGACCGTGGGCATCGAAGTGCCTTCGTTTTGCTATTATCCCAACCTTTCTCTGCAGGGCGCCTGCCGCATGTGCCTGGTGAAGATCGAGAAGATGCCCAAGCTGCAGACCGCGTGTACTACCGTGGTCAGCGAAGGCATGATCGTCACCAGCGATAGCGACGAGATCAAGCAGGCGCGCAAATCGATGCTCGAGATGCTGCTGGGAAACCATCCTTTGGATTGCCCGGTNNTGCGAACTGCAGGACATGACGTTCTCCTACGGCGCCGCCGAGTCGAAGTTCATGGAGGCAAAGAATCACAAAGACGAGCAACAGTGGTCGCCGGTGGTGTTTTTCGACCGTCCGCGCTGCATCCTCTGCTACCGCTGTGTGCGCGTCTGCGGCGAGGGCATGGACGTTTGGGCTCTGGGCGTGCAGAACCGCAGCGTCAGTTCGATTATTGCGCCTAATAAAGAGGATCACCTGGAGTGCGAAGAGTGCGGCATGTGCATCGACATCTGCCCNNACGATCTGCACCCACTGCGGGGACGGCTGCAAGACCACGCTGGGCGTGCGCCGCGCCGACACCGGCATGGAGATTGTCCGCGGCGACAACCGCGATAAGAGCGGCACCAACGGAGACTTCCTTTGCATTAAGGGCCGTTATGCATTCGATTTTGCGAATCACGAAGAACGCCTCACGCGGCCGCTGATTCGCAAAAAGGGCAAGCTGACTCCGGCCACGTGGGAAGAGGCGTTTGAGCTGATCGGGAAGAAGTTCGCTGAGGTTCGCGATGGCGGCGCGGCGATTGGCGTCGTGGGTTCGACGCGCACTACCAACGAGGAAGCCTACCTNNGCGGACTTCCCTGCTTTCGCGGCTGCGCTTCGGGGCAAGGCGGATGCCACGGCCAGCATGGCGGATGTCTACACTGCGCCTGCGATTTTGCTGATTGGCAATGATCCCACGGAGCAGCATCCGCTGCTGGCCTGGCAAATTCGCAACAACGTTCGCCTGCACCGCGCGCGACTTTACGTGATCAACTCCAACCCCATCAAGTTACGGCGGCAGGCAACGAGTTTCATGCAGATCCCCGCCGGGGCGGAAAGTCAAGTTGCGGGGTTCCTTGCTGGTAGTGAAGATGCCGCGGATGCGCTCATAAGTTTATCTGCAAGTAAGGACGCATGGAGCACCCTTCGCGACACGCTGCGCGGCGAAAAGAATCTGGTTCTCATTTTCGGCTCTGAACTCCGCGGCAGCGATCTTTCCGGCATCGTGAAGTTCGGTTCCACGATCTCCGGATCCAAGTTTGTCTGCCTGGCGGACTATGCCAATTCACGCGGGGCGGCCGATATGGGCCTGTATCCCGAGTTGCTGCCTGGATATCACCCAATAGCTGGGAGCAGCCAGTTCCACAGCGAATGGGGAGAAATCCCGCAGGAGGCCGGCCTCGATTTATCCGGCATGGTTGAAGCGGGGAAAGCGGGCACGTTGAAAGCTCTCTATGTTGTCGGCTCGAATCCCGTCGGGCGGTTGAAGATCGATCCGTTCGCTTTCTCAAAGAGTTTCGTCGTGGTGCAAGACATGTTTCTGACCGAGACTGCGGTGATCGCCGACGTAGTATTGCCTGCCGCGAATGCATATGAGAAGTCTGGAACGTTCACCAGTACTTGTGGAGACTTGCAGTTAGTAAAGAAGGCCGGCGAGGTCACAGGCACGAAGGCTGACTTCGAGATGATCGTCCGCATCGCAGCAGCAATGGGTTTTGACGTCCGCAAACTCGTGCCCTTCGGCGGAGGCACACACGCTGACATGGGGCAGTCGCGCGGAGCACAATCGGGGGAGGCCGACCGTCACGCGGTGTGGCTCGAGGCGCACGGACTGGAGCCGAAGCTGAGCCCATTCGATCCCACGGCAATTCTGGACGAAATTCAGCGGCTTGTTCCCGGCTATGACGTCTCCCGCATGAATCTGCTGGCGGGCAATAGCCAGCATACGTCGCTCGCCAAGGCCGGGCCTGGGGTTGCGCACCGGCCGGAAGCAATTACTCCGGCAAGTAATGATCTCTTTAGTTCCGGGACTCTGGGACGTTATTCACGCACTTTGAAGTCCGTGGTCGAGAGTCACGAGGTCAAGCCGGCTGAAGTTGCGGCAGACTGATCTTTTTTTGCGAATCAGCCTTTGGCGAATCAGCTTTTGGAGAGGAAGCAACGGCATTGTCAGTTGGCGCCTTCATNNTCGCGGGTCGGGCCGTTTGGACTGCTGCAGCCTGCGGCCGACGGGATCAAGTTTTTGTTTAAGGAAGATCTCACGCCGCCGCACGTCTACAAGCCGTTGTTTCTGGCTGCACCGATGATGGCCTTGATCTTTGCCCTGACTTCGATTTCGGTGATCCCGTTTGGCAACTCGATCACGATTTTTGGACTCAGCATTCCGCTGCAAATCACGGACTTGAACATCGGGTTGCTGATGATTCTGGGCGTTACCTCGCTAGGCGTCTATGGTGTGGCGCTGGCTGGCTGGTCGTCGAACAACAAATACTCCTTGCTCGGCGGACTGCGCGCCAGCGCGCAGATGGTCAGCTATGAAATTGCGCTTGGACTGTCGCTGGTTGGGGTGCTGATTCAATCCGGCAGCTTCAGCCTGCGCACTATCGTCGATGCGCAGGGCGGACATTTCTGGGGCTTCATTCCGCGGTGGAATATTTTTCACGGGCAGTTCATTGGCTTCTTCATTTATCTGATGGCCGCCTATGCGGAAACAAACCGCATTCCGTTTGACTTGCCTGAAGCGGAAACCGAGTTGGTCGCGGGATACCACACCGAATACAGTGCCATGAAGTTTGCCATGTTCTTCATGGCCGAATACGCCAACATGATTACGGTAGCTTGTGTAGCCACGCTGTTGTTTTTCGGGGGATGGCACGGGCCGCTGGGTGGGCCCCCGCTGGTGCAGGCATTGTTGCCGCTATTCTGGTTTGCCGCGAAGATTTTCTGTTTTCTCTTTCTTTATATCTGGGTGCGCGGGACGTTGCCGCGCTTCCGCTACGACCAACTGATGGCCTTCGGATGGAAGTTTCTGCTGCCGCTGGCGATTGTGAATCTGGTGGCAACGGCGATTGCCGTGGCCTGGTAGGGAGAGGCAGTCGCCAGTTGCCAGTGACCGGTTCCCTGTAAAGGCGCAGGGGCGCTTGCTAAGGCGGAGTCGTTGGGAAACTGCGTGTTACTGGCAACTGGAACCTGGCAACTGACAACTGTTCTTATGAATTTTCATCTCATCTTATTTCTGGCTTTCGGAGCGGTTTGCGTAGGCGGGGCGATCAACCTGCTGGCGCAGCGGCATCCCATCAACAGCGCGCTGTCGCTGATCGCGGTCATGGCTGCGCTGGCCGGCGAATATCTGTTGCTGGGCGCGGAGTTTGTCGCTGCCGTGCAGGTGATTGTGTATGCCGGCGCGATCATGGTGCTGTTCGTCTTTGTCATCATGCTGCTGAACGCAGGCGAGGAAGAACACACCATGGGAAGCCGGGTCGCTCTTCTGCTGGGCGTGCCCGGGATGCTCACCGGCAGCGTACTGATGGCATGGGTGACGCTGCATGGCTCCGGAACCGAGTCCGTGGCAATCGGCGCGTTGCCGGGACACCCTACAGATATTGCTCAGCTTCTCTTTCACGATTTTCTCCTGCCTTTTGAAGTCACCTCCGTGTTGATCCTGATTGCCATCATGGGCGCCGTGGTTCTAGCTAGTACGCCGGAAGCTTCGGCGGGGAAGGCAAACTGATGGGGCCGTCCTATGTGCCGCTGTCGTATTACCTGCTGCTGAGCGGATTTCTGTTTGCTTGTGGCGTGGCCGGATTTCTCATCAAGCGCAACATCATTACCATCTTCATGTCGATTGAGCTGATGTTGAACGGCGTGAACCTTTCGTTTGTGGCGTTCGCTGCGCACTGGCATGCGCTGGCGGGCCAGGTATTCGTATTCTTTGTGATGGTGGTGGCTGCGGCGGAAGCGGCCGTGGGACTGGCGATCATCATCTCCGTGTATCGCACGCGCGAGACCTTGAACGTGGATCAGGTGAACTTGCTCAAACTATGAACCCGTCCCTCAATCTCTGGGTGATCCCGATTCTGCCGCTCGCGGGGGCTGCGATCAACGGCTTTCTTGGGAGGAAGGCTTCGCGGCCCGGCGTGACCACCGTCGCTCTGCTCTCCAGCGGAGCGGCTTTTGCGTGGGCTTTGTGGGTCGCAGCGCGCTTCTCGTCGTTGTCCCTTCCCTACCAGGAGTTCTTCGCGCACTGGATCCGCTCCGGAAACTTCAGCGCGGATTTCGCCTTCTATCTTGATCAACTCTCGCTGGTTATGTTGCTCGTGGTCACTGGAGTGGGATTTCTGATCCACATCTACTCCGTAGGCTACATGTGGGACGATTCCAGCTACTACCGCTTCTTCAGCTATCTGAACCTGTTCATGTTCTTCATGCTGACCCTGGTGCTGGCCAACAATTATCTGCTGATGTTCATCGGCTGGGAGGGCGTGGGACTGGCTTCATATCTCCTGATCGGGTTCTGGTTCACGAAGGATTCGGCGGCATCGGCAGGTAAGAAAGCGTTCATCGTCAACCGCATTGGCGATTTTGGTTTCCTGATCGCATTGTTTCTGTTGATCAAGCACTTTGGATCACTGAATTTTGAACAGGTATTCGGCGCCGTAGTTCCTTTGCAGCCTGAGACCGCCGGCGCGGGGCTGCTCACGACCATCGGCATTCTGCTGATGATCGGCGCTTGCGGCAAGTCGGCGCAGATTCCGCTATATATCTGGCTTCCCGACGCGATGGAAGGCCCAACGCCGGTTTCTGCTTTGATCCACGCCGCCACGATGGTGACGGCCGGCGTCTACATGGTTGCCCGTTCGCACGTGATCTTTGACCGCGCGCCGACCGCGCTGACGGTTGTGGCGATCATCGGTACGCTGACTGCGTTCTTCGCCGCGACGATTGGCATCGTGCAGACCGATATCAAGAAGGTGCTTGCCTACTCGACCATCTCGCAGCTCGGCTACATGTTCATGGCCTGCGGAGTGGGCGCTTTCTCAGCGGGCATCTTCCACTTGATGACTCACGCCTTCTTCAAGGGATTGCTGTTCCTGGGAGCGGGGTCGGTGATCCACGCGGTGGGTGGCGAGCAGGACATGAAGAAGATGGGCGGCCTCAAGTCGTTTATCCCGTGGACGTTCCTCACGATGGGCATCGCGACGCTGGCGATCGCCGGAGTTCCGCCGCTGGCCGGCTTCTGGAGCAAAGACGAGATTCTCTGGAAGGCCTATCAGGTGAGCGCGGTGTACTGGGTAATCGGAGTGGTTACCGGGTTTATTACGTCGTTCTACATGTTCCGCTTGTTGTACATGACGTTCTTCGGCGACTACCGCGGAGCGCAAGTGGACGGGCACGACTCCCACGGCCACAACGCCCATGGACACGGCGACCCGCACGAGAGCCCGATGGTCATGCTGGCGCCGCTGATGATCCTGGCTGTGCTTTCGCTCGTCGGCGGGCTGGTGGGCTGGGGCAACCATTTCGAACACTTCCTTGCGCCCGTGTTTGGAACGACAGAACCGGCCACCGGAGCGGCAAGCGGTCTCACCGAATATTTGCTGATGGGCGTCTCCGTGCTTGTCGCCTTTGCGGGGTGGGGTTTGGCATATCTGCTTTACTACGAGCACCCCGAGCTTCCGCAGAAGATTGCCAATTCGCTCGGCGGGTTTTACCAGGCGGTGGTCCACAAATATTACATTGACGAACTGTATGCTGCGGTTTTCGTGAAGCCGCTGATTGACGGCTCGACTCGAATTCTCTGGCAAGACGTGGACCGGAGAATTATCGATGCGGCGGTGAATGACGCCGGCGATGGCGCGCGCCATATTTCCGACGAGGTTCGCCACATGCAATCCGGCAACATTCGCTCGTACGCAGGCTGGATCGCGGCCGGTTCAGCGGTGGTGATTGCTTTCATGATCTGGATGTGGATGGAAGCTCGATGAGGACCGACGATCTCAGCTCCGTCATTCTTACGCTGGTGACCTTCGCGCCGCTGGCGGGCGGGTTGCTTCTGATGCTGCTGCCGCGTCGCGACCGCGACATTCGGATTTTCGCNNCCGAATATCCACTACCACATGGGGGTTGATGGCATTTCGCTCTGGCTGGTGGTGCTCACTACATTTCTCACGCCGCTGTGCGTGCTGATTTCCTGGAAGTCGGTTCACGAGCGAGTGAAGGAATTCTTTATCTTGCTCCTGATTCTGGAGACGGCGCTGATTGGCGTCTTCACATCTCTCGACCTTTTCCTCTTCTACTTCTTCTGGGAAGCCACGCTGATCCCGATGGCGCTGCTGATTGGCATCTTCGGCCACGAGCGCAAGGTCTATGCCGCGGTGAAGTTCTTTATGTACACCATGATCGGCTCGGTATTCATGCTGGCGGCGATCCTGTGGCTTTACGCGCATACTGGTAGCTTTGATTTTGTCGTGATTCGCGACCAGATCGCGAGCGGCGCTGTGCCGAAGTTTCCGGCGGCTGCGCAGTGGCTCTTCCTCGGCTTCTTCCTGGCGTTTGCCGTGAAGGTTCCTCTGTTCCCCTTCCATACATGGTTGCCCGATGCTCACGTGGAAGCTCCCACAGCAGGGTCGGTGTTGCTGGCCGGGGTGCTGCTGAAGATGGGCACCTATGGGTTGCTTCGCTTCAACCTGGGCCTGTTCCCCGAGCAGGCGCGGCAGAACGCTTGGTGGGTAATGATCCTGGCCTTAATCGGCATCATCTATGGCGCGCTGGTGGCAATGGTCCAGCCCAACATGAAGAAGTTGATCGCATATTCCTCGGTCAGCCATCTTGGATTTGTCGTGTTGGGAATTTTCAGCTTCACGCAGGCCGGCTTGAATGGCGCGATGTTCGTGATGCTGGCTCATGGGATTTCCACCGGCGGGCTGTTCATGCTGGCGGGCATTCTGCATGATCGCCGTCATACTTACGAGATCAGCGAGTTCGGCGGCCTGGCCACCCCCATGCCGGTGTATGCCGCGTCGTATCTTGCGATCGTGCTGGCATCGGCTGGTCTGCCTCTGCTGAATGGGTTCATCGGTGAATTTCTGGTGTTGAGCGGCGCGTTCCAGGACAAAGCGGTTTACGGGGTACTCGGGGCGACCGGCATAATCTGGAGCGCCGTCTATCTCCTCTGGATGTATCAGCGAGTCTTCTACGGCAAGGTCACGCACCCGGTGAATAATTCTCTTCGCGATCTTTCGGGTTTCGAGAAGCTGGCGCTTTGGCCTTGTGCGGCGGCGGCGCTGGTGATGGGAGTGGCTCCTATCCTGTGGCTGGGGGCCATCGATCCAGCGGTTCGGGCCGCGCTCACTCCCTTCACGCAAGTAGTGAGCAGGGTGGTGAGACAATGATCGCCGGGACAATCATCGTGACTTTTGTCCCGGCATTTTTGCAGACGCTTCCGCAGAGTGCCGATTACGTACGTATCCTGCCCGAGATTGTTCTCTCGCTTTTCGGCATGATCGTGATGGTGCTGGAACCTCTGCTCGACGAAGAGACGGGTCAGAAGATTCTGGGGCTGATCGCGTTGGTGGGCACGCTGGCAGGGATGGGGGCAACCTGGTTCATGGCGCAGGCTCCGGGGCTGGCCTTCTGGAACATGGTGCAAGTGGATGGCTTCAGTGTTTTCTTCCATGTTCTGGTGATTGCGATCGCTGCCGTCGTCATCCTTAGCTCTTACGAATATATGGCCGTACAGCGGATTCGCGCCGGGGAGTACTATGCACTGATTCTTTTCGGCGTGGTCGGCATGGCGCTGATGTCGTCGGCTGTTGAACTGGTTCTAATTTTCATCGCGCTCGAGATTTCCTCCATCTCTTCTTACGTACTGGCGGGATTCCGCCGGCACGAAGCTGCCAGCGCGGANNGCGTTGATGTTTGGCGCCACGGGCTCAACCAACATCGATCAAATCAGCAGGACGTTGCAGGCTGGTCCGATCCCGTTGCTGGCCTATGTGGCAGTGGCATTCATGTTCGTGGGCCTGGGCTTCAAGGTGGCTGCTGCGCCGTTTCACATCTGGACCCCAGACGTCTACGAAGGAGCGCCGGCGCCGGTTGTGGGCTTCATGTCGACCGCGCCCAAGGCGGCGGCGTTTGCGGTTTTGTTGCGTATCGTTTTCGTGGTCAACGTGCATGCCATATTCTGGGTCATTTGGGTTTCGGCAGCGCTCTCCATGACTTTGGGCAACGTGGGCGCGCTGGTGCAAAACAATGTGAAGCGTCTGCTGGCCTATTCGTCGATCGCCCATGCGGGCTACCTGTTGATGGCATTTGCGGCCGCGCCCGGCCTGGGAACCTCTGCGGCCATGTTCTACACCGCGGCCTATGCCGCGATGAACCTGGGTGCGTTTGCAGTAGTCAGCCACTTCGCCAACGCGGGCGAACGCTATGTGACGCTTGAAGACTACGAAGGCCTGGGGCGCAGTTCGCCGTTGTTGGCGGCTACGCTTACCATCTTCCTGCTCTCGTTGATTGGGATCCCGATGACCGGAGGCTTTTTTGCCAAGTTCTACGTGTTCAGCGCAGCCGTGAAAGCCAACTTGATCTGGCTCACGATCATTGGCGTCGTCAACAGCGGCGTAGGCGCGTACTACTATCTGCGCATCATCGTGATGATGTACATGCGCGAATCGCGGAAGGAAGTCCCGGTGACCCCGGTTCCACTCGCGCTTCGCATGGCGCTCGCAACCTGCCTCGCCGCGACCCTCTATCTCGGAATCTTTCCCAGCCGCGTGTTGCAGTATGCTCAGGACTCCGCTCAGCAACTTGTCCAGCAGATTCGGCCCGGCACTCCCTCATCCGCATCTGTTCCGGCGTTTCCAGAGATCCTCTAACCTGATCGACACGTCGCAGCGTTTCCGGGTTGCTGCGGGACTGGCTTTGCTGCTGGTTTCGTTGGTATACCTGGTGCAGCCTTCCCCCGTCTGAACTCCGAACTTCATTCCTGGTCGGGAACCAGGGGAACGAAGCGGACGAGTTCACGAAGGGAATTTATGGGTCGCCCGTTAACCATGCGGATGAATTGGAGTTGCTGAGAGTCGGGGGAGCCGATGGGGATAATCATTCGTCCGCCGTCGCC
>PLKR01000217.1:16337-16714 GCA_003140655.1 Acidobacteriaceae bacterium
GCAGTGAGTCCGAGGGCTCCGTCACCGGTAAACACGCAGATGTTGGTATAGCCGAGGGCGGCGAGAACGCTGCGGGCGCTCTCGGCGAGGGATGCGTGGCGTTCGATGGAGAAGACCTGCGCGGCAAGTTCCGCGAGCAGAGCGGTGACGTAGCCGGAACCGGTGCCAACTTCGAGAACCTTGTCGTTGGGCGTGAGTTGGAGGGACTCCAGCATGAGGGCAACGATGTAAGGCTGGGAGATGGTTTGGCCGTCTCCGATGGGAAGAGGATGATCTTCGTAGGCCTGGGCGCGGTAAGGTTCCGGGACAAATTCGTGGCGGGGGACGCGAAGCATGGCGTCGAGGACGCACGGGTCGGAAATCCCACGGGCCCGGAG
>PLKR01000217.1:16721-26267 GCA_003140655.1 Acidobacteriaceae bacterium
CTTCCGGCAGTTTCGGACGAGGAAAGCCGCGCCATTTCCAACAGCCTCAGTTATTTCTATTTCTTGCGACGGCGGATTTGTACGTCGAAGCTGACGACCCCGTTCTGGTCGCGGTTGCCGACGAGGGAAATGCTGCGATTGACATAGTACTCCCCCTGGATGATCTGCTGCGAACTCTGAGAAACATTGGTGGAGTAAGTGAGGGAGAGGTTGTTGGCGAACTGTTGCTCGATGGTGATCTGGGGACCGTTGCTGACGGGATTGGTTATGTTGCTGAGTCCCTGAGGATCGATTTTGATATTGCTGGCGCCGAACAGACGCTGGAAGCGGCTGCCGGCCGTGTCATTGAGGGCCTGGTTGAGGATGAGATTGCTGGCCTGATCGGAAAAGACGCTCTGGCCGGACTGCTCCTGGAGTTGAGCAGATTCTTCGTTGGCGCGGCCCAAGGCGAGGAGTGCGATGATGTCGGACTTAGGCAAGGGAGGCTCGGACCGGTAGTTAATATTGAGGCGGTCGGGTGTGCCAATCACCGTGATGTTGAGATCGTAGTTGCGGACATGACTGGAGGCCTGCAGATTGAGTTGGGGCTCGATGGCGACCGGATTGGCGAAAGTGATATCGCCGCGCTCGAGCGTAAAGCGGATGCCGTGGAAAGTGGCTTTACCTTCGAGGATATCGACACGGCCGAGAACGGCGGGACGGGCCACGGAGCCGCGGAGGCGAAGGTCGGCATCGCCGGAAAGGCGGGCGATTGCGGTACGCATCTGGAGTTCGGGCGCGGTCTGGACGTGGATATCGAGTTTGACGTTATTGAGCGGTGAGTTGGCAACGGTAACGGTGGAGAACTGGCGGCTGCGCTCGAGGTAAGCACTGAAATCGAATCCGGGAGTCACCGCAATCTTGGTAATGCTGATATCGCCGGACACAGTGGAAGCGGAGCGGGTGCCGATCCAATGCAACTCCGTGTTAGCCGTGGAGCTGACGCCGGGTGGATAACGCAAGCGAACATCTTTGCTGGCGGCGGTGAGATTGAAGTTGAGCTGCTGCTTGAAATAATTGGCGTCGCCTTTGAGGTCCAGCGTGCCGCCGCCGGTGCGGGCCGTAAGTGTCTCGATATGGATGCGATCGCGAGTGAATAGAAGTGAACCGTTGAGCTCGCTGAGGCCACTGGGCAGCCCGGCATAGGAAAGCGCAACGTTAGCCACTTGAAAACTGCCCTGAGGAAAAGGCTCGCCAAGGGTGCCCCCAACAGTCATGTTCATGGTGACGAGGCCGGAAGAGGTAAAGTCGGGATCGAAACTGGAGAGCAGTTTGAGATCGACTCGTCCATCGGCGGTGAGATCGAGGGTGCGTGCGCCGGAGAGCTGCATGGAGCCGCGCACGGTGAGGTCAGTACCCTCCCCCAGAAGATGGAGTTGCTGGATGTTGATCGACCGACTGGCCAGGGAGAACCGAATGGAATCCTGATTATGAACCTTTAAATTCTCGACATCGAGCGAGAGCGCGGTCAGGGCACCGTCGAGGATCCATTGCCCGGGCTGGCGGAGTGGGCCACGCAGGTCAAGAGAACCGGTGACGGCAGAATGTCCCGTGAGTTGGCCGCGGAAATAGGAACGCCAGAGAGCGTCGATATCCAGCTGGTCCGTTTGAAAGGAAAGGTTGGCGGGATAGTCATCGCGCAGCTGAACGTTGCCGCTGACAAGTAAAGAGCCGCGCTGGAAGTGGGAATTGCCGGTAAGATGCAGCTCGCTGCCCCGAGTGACGGCTTGCAGGTCGAGTTCGCCAACGAGTTCACGATCGACACTGAGGTCGCGGACGTGGACATCCGCGTTGATGGAGGGCGCGCCGGGAGTACCCGAGCCTTTGAGAACGAAGTCGGCGCGCCCCTCGACCGAGAAACGATCAGAATGGATTTGGCGGACCTGGGCGAGAGCGAAATTGTTGCCAACCAGGTCGAGGCGAAAGGCGCGGGAGGAAGGATTGTAGGCGGCGCTTCCGGTGACGACTGAATCGTCGTGCAAAAGATGGATGTTATCGAAAGCGTATTCGCCCTGCGCAGCATGGAAGTTGGAATCGAATTGCTGAATGGTCTCACCGTAGGCGGAGGCATTGCTGAGATGGATCTGTCCCTCGCCGCGAGGATCGGAGAAGGTGCCGGAGGCCTGCACGAAAAGATCGGTCTTGCCGGAGACGGGATAGTCGTATCCGGCGAGAGCCTGGAGGGGAGCGATATCGGTGTTGTGGAGGTTGGCGCGCAAGGTGAAAGCGCTGTCGCTGGTGAAATGGCCGTGTTGGAGCGTGGCCGAAGCGTCGAATTCGGTGGAAGTGTTATCACGGCGCAGCGTCGCGCCGTGAAGGGCGACGGCATGAAAGGAAAGCTGAATCGAGGCGGAAAGAGAGTCCCATTGCGTTTTGAGTTTATGGGTGTTGGCTGTAGCGGGCAGAGTAACGTCGAAATCGTCGACCTGCAGACTGCCGGCAAGCTGAGGTGAAGAGAAAGCACCGCTCATGTTGCCCGTGAAGGTGGCGCTGCCATTCAGCACGACTGGAAACAGCGCAGGACCGCGAACGACGGCGATAAAAGGCAGCCAGTCAGCAAGACTGGAGGCGGAAACGGACAGGCGGACTGCCGACGTGGCAGACAGTGTGCCGGAGGCCTGCACGTGGCTGGTGGGCGTGGTCAGGGTGAATTGCGGCAGATCCAAAGACTCATTGGCGGCGTGGTAGACGCCGTTGGCATGGGCGCTGACTCGCAGGTGAGCGGGGACGTGNNGCGGATGCGACGGGATGGAAGCGCGGGAATTGGTGAGCTGGAGCATTGAACGCGTCGGCAAGATCCTCCGCAGAGAGGTCCCGCAGACGAAGAAGAACGACCGCGCTTTGGATTGCTGGCGGCTTTGGCTTGGGCGTCTTGACGTTGGACTTGATCGGGAGCGGAGCGGCCGAAATGATGGCGGTCTCAAGGTTTTTTCGAGCAGCAGGAGACAGGTGCTGCGAGGGCGCGAGCCACTGATTGAATTCGGCATCGCCAGTGACGCCGCCGCCGAAAATTCTGGCTTGCAGTTTGGAGAGTTTGAGTTGCTGGTCGGTGACCGAGTAATCGGCGTTGAGAGAGGCTCTGGAGAACGAGACCTGATCGTTCTGCCAGCCGAGATCGCGAAGAGTGAGCAGACCGCTGCTGGCGAACTGGTCGAGTGACCAGTCGCCGTGTCCCTTGAGTTCGAGCAAACCGGCGCGCAGCTCGCGGCGGCGCGCGATGGACGCGGCTTCGGTGAGGTCGAACTGGGCAACGTAGGAACCCTGAAGATGTGGACGGCGGAAGTCTGTGATCTGGCCGCTGGCTGAGAAATGAGAGTGGCCGGAATTCCATTGCAGCGAGGGAACGGCCGCAGAGTTAGATCCAAGGCTGAATTCCACGGCGGTCATCCACGCGAAGGGGCGGCAGTCCAGCAGCTTGGTGTCGACCAGGCCGAGCAGAAGGCGTCCATCATAGCGGCCGCGAAGAAAGGAATAGTCCATCTGAAGCGATGTATCGCGAGCGGCGAAATCAACGGGGATGGTCTGATCGTCCCAGAGGATCAAGCCGTGGCGGAGTTCGAAGCGATTGATGGAAAGAGCGAAAAGTTGCTCGACAGTAGTCTTGCCAGCAACGACGCCGGTCTGTCGGATGGGAAAATTAGTGCCGCCGCCGGGATAGAAAGCCACGTGGACGACGGGTTGCTCGAGGATGACTTCATGGAAGCCGAACTCGGAACGCAGAAGAGAGATGATCTTCAGGCGAGCCACGATGCGGTCAACGTGGGCGAGGGGAACCTCGGTGGCGGACTCGCGGCCGTGGACGGTGATACCGCGCACGTCGACCTGGAGAAGAAAAGGAGTGGTGTGGATGCTGCCAATTTCGACGCGGCCGCCGGTGACGCGCTCCACTTCGGCGATGAGGCGGCGGCGCACCAGCGACTGGAATGAGCCTGTGTTGACGTAGACGAGCAGACCGAGACCGCTAAGAAAGCCGGCAGCGGCGACGATCAGCAGATACTTCCACCAGCGGCGGGTGGGCTTGGTGGAGCGTTCGTTCACTGCGATTGGACTCCCGGGTCGTTGGCAGAGGGCGTGACGCCGGGGATACGGACCTGCCCTTCGGAGCGCAAGGTTTGCAACCAGGAGACGAGCAACTCGCTCACCTTCTCCTCGGTCAGCAGCTCGCGAATCTTGGCGGAGACGTCAGCGAGCGGGACCTCGGATGCCCCGGACTGCTTCAACTTGGGGACGAACTGGTCGCGGTAGTAGGCCTCGATGGACTTAGAATCGATCTCGACGGCGGGACGAAGCCGGGCGTCCACGAGTCGCATCACGTCGATCTGCTGCCGAACTCGGGTGAGAAGGTCTTTTTCAGTGAGGTGGTACTTGGCGAGAAGAGTCTGCCAGGCCTCACTGGATGCGGCCTGAGGATATTGCTTGCGAGCATCGGCGACGCGCGCGGCGGCCTCGGCGTCGGTGGCGTGGAGGAAGTCGGCAGACTTCATCTGTTCGTGAAGAAGTTCCTGGTCGATGAGACGGTCGAGAACGGCGCGGCGGTCGTCATCGGTAAACTGGGCTAGGGTGCGATTGGTGAGGAGAGCTTCGTAACAGAGCGCTTCGTCCCAGTCGGACTGCAAAATAATCCGGCCGTTGACCGTGGCGATGATCCGGTCGATTACTTCGGCGGCCGCCCGCGCAGGTGCAAGCCAGAGTGCTGACACTAGCAGCGCAAGTGCGACAACGGGAATCGTTCTCTTGGTTCGAACTCTCATCAAAATGGCTGACCTATGCTGAAAAAGAAGTTAAAGGGCCGCAGACGCTGAGTCTCAAAAGTTAGCGCCTGACCGGTACTCGAAAACGTAGTTCCCTGAAAATAACTGGTCGGATTCAGATTGTACCCGAAGTCGAAGCGCAAGGGGCCGATGGGGGTTTTGTAACGCAAACCAATGCCAACGGCGTGGGATGTGTAGTCGTAACCTTTGTTATTGAAATATGTCTCGCAGGCCGGAATGATCACGCCACCGCCGGGTGGCAAACACTGCGCGGGATCGGCCTGGTGCCATCGCAACAGGCCCGTGAGCATATCGTGACCGGCGGTGAAAACGTTGCCCATATCGTGAAAGATGGCGAAGCCGAAACCTTCTCCGAGAAAGGGCAGGCTGACCTGGGGCAAGCGCAGTTCCTCACTGTTAACAAACAGGGCTGTGCCGCCGACGGGAAAACCGGAATCGGGGTCGCGGGGTCCTGCTTGATTTAACCCGAAACCGCGGTGGGAGTTGCCACCGCCAGCAAAAAAAACTTCGGGCAGCGGGATCACCGAGATGCCCGCGGGGCATGAGTTAAGGCTTAAGCCACTAAGTTGACAGGCTCCCGGCGGCAAAACCTGCGAGCCTTGATAGACCTGTTCCAAGCCGATGGTAGTGGAGCGGGCAAAGACAAACTTGTGATTGGCGCGCCCGAAGGCATAGTAGGTGGAATCCTGGGCGAGAGCGCGAGCGAAATTAGCCTGGGAACCGAAGTAACCGGATGCGGCGAAGGTATCGAGGGTGAAGTACTGGCCCTTGGTGCTTTCGAGAGGATTGTCCCGTTTGTCGCGGATGAAGGTGAAGCCGGGACCACCGACGCGTGCCGGCAGAGAAAATAAACTAAACTCAGCGGGCGAAAAGTCTGAAGCCAAGTGGCTGGCTTTCACATAGCGGTAATCGAAGCGGTAGGTGATGGACGTGGAGTGGTTGAGTTGCTGCTTGCCGATCTGCTGGCGGAGATCGATTTTGCCTTCCTCGCGCTGCGACGTGAAGGTGGCAACGTCCAGACTGTTGTCGTAAAAGATTGTGTAGAAGATTTTGAAGCGGTCATTGTTGAAGAGCTTTGGAATTTCGTAACTGATGAGGCCGCGTTGCTGGAGGCGGCCGACGTGGGACTGGAAGGTCAGGGTCTGGTCCCGGCCGCCGACATTGAGGCGGGTGATATCGAATCCGACACGGGGGCTCACGCCCGTGGATCCTGTAGGAGCACTGGTCCCTGAGGGCAGTCCGGTTTCGAATTCCAAGCCGAGGCCATAGGTGAAGGTGTAGCGCTTGGCTTCCTGCATCTGGACAAGAACGTTTTTCTGGGGGTCGGAGCCCGCGGGATTCTGGACGGCTGCATCGACCTGGCTGAAGATGCCGAGGTCATAGAGCTTGCTCTGCGTATCAAGAAGATCCTGCTGGCTTAGAGGCTGGCCGGCAACTTCTTGAATCTCGCGCTGCACGACGAAGTCGCGGGTGTGATCGAGCCCGGCGACTAATACCTGGTTGACAAAAAACTGTTCGCCCTCCTGGATGGTGTAGGTGACGTCGTCGCGGTTGGGCTGACTGGGTGAAGGTTTGGTACTGATGTCGAGGGTAGCGTTGGAAAAACCGTGATTGAAGTAATAGTTGAGGATGGACTCGCGATCGTTCGCGAGATTCTGTTCGGAGTAGGGCTGGCCCGATTCAGTCTCAATGTCGTGAAACTCGTCTCGCGGAATGGAGCGGTTGCCTATAACCCGGAATTCACCCACCAGGGTTCGCGGTCCCTCCTCGATCTCCAGGTAGACAGCGAGCCGGTTCTCCGAGCCCTTGTAGTTGTCGTTGACCTTGGTATGAATCTGTACTTGGCGATATCCGTTGGCGCGGTATTGCCCCTCGAGAACGGCAACATCGTTTTTCAGAAGCGCCCCGCTGTAACGCCCATTGGAAAGGAACCGGCCGGCTGGCTGGACCTGCATGTAGGACCTGAGTTTTGCGGTATCCAGAAAATTCTTGTTGCCGGTAATCACGACCGCGGCCAACTTGTGCACAGGGCCGGGGACGATACCGTAGGTGATGCGAATCGTGTCAGGGCTGTTCTCCTTCTGGATCTCGACGGTGGCGTCGAAGTGGCCCCGGCTCTGGAGATAGTCGAGGATGTTACGTTGTCCCTCGTTCAGCAGGTCGTCGTCGAGAGCGTTCTCCTCATAGACTGGCACTTCTTTTTTCAAGAGACCGCGGCTGATGCGGAAGCCTTGAGCGGAGATGAGGACGACTGGCCCGGGTTCGATCAGATAGGTATAGTCGACGGCATTGGATTCGGGGTGGTATTTCTGGTCGGCAATCGAGACCTGAGCGAGCACGCGCTGCTGCTTCTGAAACTTCTTGCGCAGGCGCTGAAGCGAATTGGTGACCCGGGCGGCGGTAACGCGATCGCCGGGGCGCATCCTGGCGATGTCCTGCATCTGGCCCTGGGAAAAGGCTGAGTGTCCGGTGACTTCCACCTGGCCGACGTGAGCAGGCTCTCCCGGCGTGATGTGGAAGAGGATATTGACCTGCTGGGTGGCCGCATTGGAAGTGCTTTCGGCGGTAACGCGGGCGCGGTAATAGCCGTTCTCCTGCATGAGTTGCCGGACGTTCCGCAAGGCGCGCCCGAGTTTATCGAGAGTATAGACTTCGCCAAGCTGGAACTTGGCGGCATTGACGATCTGGTTGTAATTGGGGTGACTGGGAGCGCCTTCCACATCGACGGCGCCGACAAAGAAATTGAGCGAAGTAGTGAAAGTGAGCAGCACATCCGAACCGGAGGGGGTGGCTTCGGCCTGGATGTCGCCAAAGCGTCCGGTGGCAAAGAGGACGCGGATGCTCTCGCGGACCTGGTCGCGGTCGAGCGGCTGGCCAGATTTCTGCGGGATCATTTGCAGCAGGTGGTCGCGGTCCGGCACCCCCGGCAGTTCGATGGATCGGACGGTGAGCCCGGCGTATGCCGACATGGCGTCNNTCCGGCAGGAGCAGCCGGGCCGAGCGAAACCATGATCAAGATGAAGACTGACGCGTACCGTCTCAGCAAACAATGTCCTCGGGCCTGTTGCCTACATTCGATGAAGCGCGGAAGGCCTGTGTTGTCCGCCTCCGGGCGGCGGAAGCAGTCCAGACACTTATAATAAAGGTTTTGCGGGTCAGAACTGGTGACCTCCTTGAGGCAGGGCGTGGAGAAGCAAAAGTTCGAGGAACGGTACTCGCGGCAAGTCTTGTTTCGCGGAATCGGAGCGGAGGGCCAGCGGCGGCTGGCGGCGGGGCGAGTCGCGATTGTGGGCTGCGGTGCGACCGGGTCGGCGCTGGCGTCATTACTGGGGCGCGCGGGCGTGGGAACACTGCGGATTATCGATCGCGATTACGTGGAAGCCAGCAATCTGCAACGGCAATCGCTGTTCGAGGAAAAGGATGCGTCCGAGTCGTTGCCCAAGGCGATCGCCGCGGCGCGAAAGATTGCAGCCTTCAACTCGGAAATTGTGGTGGAGACGCGGGTCGAAGATGTGATCCCGGGAAATATTAATGCGTTACTTGAGGGGATGGATGTAATCCTCGATGGCACCGACAATTTCGAAACTCGATATCTGTTGAATGATTATGCCGTGAAGAATTCCGTGCCGTGGATCTACGCGGCGGCAGTGGGCAGTTATGGGGTCACGCTGAATGTACTGCCGGGAAAAACCGCATGCCTAGCGTGCATCTTTCCAGATACGCCGCGGGGCATGGTGGAGACTTGCGAGACCTCGGGCATATTGAACACGGCGGTGAACCTGGTGGCGTCGATCGCAGCAACGGAGGCGATGAAATTGCTCATGGGAGGAGTGACGGCGGAGCAACTGCGCACGACGCTGTGCTCGTTTGATGTGTGGAAGAACGAGCAGGCGGAGATTGCGGCGGAGAATCCGCGGCCGGGCTGCCGGGCGTGTGGAGAGCGGGACTTTGTGCATCTGGCGGGCGAGGGGCGGCCACACATCACGATGTGCGGACGAAACTCGGTGCAGATTCACGAACGTGCCAGGGCGATTGATTTTGCCGACATGCAGCAGCGGCTGGAAGCGCACGGCATAGTACGACACAACGAATTCGTATTGAAGTTCTGGCGCGAGCCCTATGAGATGACGCTGTTCCCCGATGGACGGGCCATAATCAAGGGGACGATCGACACCGGGGTTGCGCGCAGCCTGTATGCGCGTTTTGTGGGCAGCTGAATAGTGGCTGGCCGACATCCAGAATTGTTGATTTCTGATTGTTGATTGAGAACCAAAACCGAGTCGGACCACGGTTTTCAATCAGCAATCATCAATAATCAACAATCAATGATGTTCTTCGCACGGACACGGGCAAGCCAAGAGGCCGCGCCACTTCCATGCTCCGAGGGCTAGTTGCCCTTTTTCATAGCTTGCCGCGCGGGCACACCTAAAGCAGACCCGACTTTAGTCCCGATCGGCGATCCCAGCCCGGTACACGGATTCCATCCCGGACCTGCAGAATAGGCTCCGTTGTTGCCAGAGGTGATGCTATTGAAATCACCTTTGGGGTTTTGATAAAGCAATGGGTTAATAAAGCCTACGGGCTTTCCAATGCTCTGGTTGGTGAGCGCGACCAATCCAGCCCAGAGCGGGGCCACCGCACTCGTGCCCCCGATCACGTCGGGCTGCCCGTCGACGAGAGTAACGTAGCCGGTGGTTGGATCGGCGTCACCGGCCACATCCGGAACGCCTCGACC
>PLKR01000184.1:0-1428 GCA_003140655.1 Acidobacteriaceae bacterium
CCGATTCGTATTTTGCAACCACGATCTTAAAACCGAAGCTCTCGGTCAAGATTCCAAAATTGAGAGGATCGTTATCCTTCTCCTGTTTGGGGCGGGCTCCTGGATATAAAGGAAGTCCGGTTTTACGGGCGTCGGCATCCTTGCCGACGTGTAAATCGCCGATCGAGCTGCGGACGTCAAAGTGATCGTCCTGACCGGCGTCTGATTTTTGGGACTGGGCGAAGCTTGGAATCGCTATTGCGATGCCGAATGATAATGCGAGGATGGAAAGAAAAGAGATCGATCGAATCATAATGTTCTCCTTAGGGAGATCCCTCAGGGCTAAGGCCCGCATTGATCTTGCAGCTTTACGCGGCGCTGAAGCGCCGCTCTTCCACGGTGCTGCACGTATTCGTTAGTTTTCCGCAAGCCGCTAAATCTCCGCATCCTTGCCGTGGGTGCGCACGTAAACCAGCGAAAAACTTGTTCCCTTACCTTCGGACTCGACGGCCACAATGTGCTGATCATCTTGCTTGCCAACCTTGAGCTCGATATCTGCACCCCCGCTGCCATCGCAGGTCAACTCGTTCGAACCATTCTTCCCCATGTTCACATTCCAGTTCCCTTTGGAAGTGTGGCATTCGAGAACGTCTCCATATTTTTTCAGTTGTTCTTTGTAGAAAGCGAGAATCTTTGCAGGCGCATCGTCGGACTGGTATTCGAGCGCCACGACCTTCAGGCCATAACCGAAGCCGGAGATATTTACATTGGCGCTCTTATCGCTGCCGCCGGAATCTTTTTCTTTCATCCGCGCGCCGGGATAAACCGCCAGACCCACGTCGGAGACGTCTGCCTGTTTGCTGACGTGAACGCCGCCGACGAGCGTGTTGATATCCACCTGCTTGTCTTGCCCGTTGGCCTCTTTCTTCACGTTCACGCTGCACGCGGGCAGGAGGAGTATCGCCGCAAGGCTGGCTGCGGCGATGACAAATGCAGAGAATTTATTCTTGCGCATCTTGAGACCCTCCACTGGCAACCTGGACCGGACGGACCGGACGTTCAATGCCGGCGCCCCGCCGGGCGACATTCGGAATGCTCACGGGAAGATGNNCACAAGTAATTCTCCATCTTCGGGAAATCTGCCGCAAGGTACGGGTTTCCCATGGCGACGACGGCAGTCTTTTCCGCCGCGTGATCGAGCACTTGCTGCAGCAGCGTGCCGGTCGCATCGGCCATCGCGACCGTGTTCCCGACTTTGCCCGCTGTCGGCACCACGTAAACAGCGGCTACCACAGTCTTGGCTTCATCCACTGCCTTCAGCACTTCGTCGCTCATCCCCGCGGCGATGCGCGGATCCACGTAAATCACGTGCGCGTCCGGGATTCGGGCCCGAAGTTCACGGCCGAAAGCGCGCCCGGAGTCCGTCCGCACGTCGTCGGAGAAGAGCAC
>PLKR01000184.1:1439-3098 GCA_003140655.1 Acidobacteriaceae bacterium
GCGGCATCGGCCACCTGCTGGCCGAAAGCCAGGTTCGCAGGCTTGGCCACCAGGTTGGCGACGGCGTTCACATCTACCATGCGGGCATCTTGCAGGCCCAGAGACGCCTTTGCTTTCAGGATCTTAAGCACGGAGCGGTCGAGGCGTTCGCGAGAGATCTCACCCGACTGAACCGCCAGGAGCATGGCATTGTACGAGGCCGGAAAATCGGCGGGGATGAGCAACAGGTCGTTGCCGGCCTTGAAAGCCTCGACTGCGGCCCGGCCGATGTTATTGGCGAAGAGGTGCGTCAGCCCGGCCATGTCAAGCGCGTCGGTGACGATGATTCCTTTGAAGCCAAGTTGTTTTTCAAGCAGGTCCGAGACGATCGCCGGCGAAATCGTGGCCACGTGGTTGGGATCGGAATCGAGCGCAGGCACAGTCACGTGCGCCACCATCACCGAGTCGACCCCCGCTGCGATGGCTTCGCGAAAAGGTGGCAGTTCAATGGAGTCGAGGTGGGCGCGGTCCACGTTGACGCTGGCCACGCCGAGATGCGAGTCGGTGGCCGTGTCTCCGTGACCGGGAAAGTGTTTGACCGTGGTCAGCATGCCGCCTTCATGCGCACCCTTGATATAGGCCGCGACCAGATCGCCGACTTGTTTGGGGTCTTCTCCGAACGAGCGCGTGTTGATGATGGGATTAGCGGGGTTCGAGTTCACATCGGCGTCGGGAAAAAAATTCCAGTGAATGCCGATGGCGCGCGCTTCTTCGGCTGTGATGCGGCCGAACGTCTCGGCGTCTTCCGCTTTGCCATCTCCACCGAACGCCATCGCGTGCGGAAAGACCGTGGTCCCCATCAGGCGCATGGAGACGCCGCGTTCAAAATCGGCCGCGAACAGCAGGGGCAGCTTCGACTCGCTCTGCAGCCGGTTGAGTAACTCGGCGGCTTCGTAAGGTTCGCTGCGCAGAAGGTACGGACCGTCCACATGGACGGTCATGGCAAACGAGCCGACGTGATACTTCTGCATGGCCTCGCGCCATTGCAGGTATTCGGGATTCTCGACGTTGAGAAAGCTGGCGCGGCACCAGATCATGAACACTTGGCCCACTTTCTCTTCGAGAGTAAGTTTGTGCAGAGTCTTCTCGGCCCATTTTTCGCCGTCGTGAGTCAGATGAATGGGACCGGGGCGCTGATATTTGTCCTTGGCAGACGCTGCCGCGGTGAGCGCGACAGCGAACAGTAAGATGGTGAGGGCGCGGTGCATGCAGAAAACGATAGCAGAAGGACAGGTCTTAGGTCTTAGGTCTCGGGTGTTAGGCTCACACTCACATAGGTAAATAGACGAGCTTCTGGCAGCCGCGTCCCAAAACCTAAGACCTAAGACCTAAGACCTGAAACCCGACCCAACCTGCTGCCGTCTGCTGAATCTGCATATCATCCCCGAAGCCGTTCAGCCAGTGGACTTCAGGCTCACTCCGAAACCAGGTCATCTGGCGCTTGGCGTAGTTGCGGTGAGCTTGCTGAGCAGCTTGCAACGCCTGTTCGCGCGTGAGTTCACCGCGAAGGAATTGCACTGCCTGCTTGTATCCGAGAGAAGACATTGGGCCTGCGGCGGCTCCGTACTTCTCGAGCAGTCGCTGCGTCTCTTCAACCAGGCCAGCTTCGAACATCTGTTG
>PLKR01000184.1:3214-9751 GCA_003140655.1 Acidobacteriaceae bacterium
CGCAAAATGCGATGAAGATAACTGGAGCCGCGGCTTTCCACTCGTTCGCGCAATCGCCGGCGCAATTCTTCAGACCGCTGCGGGCCGGGAAAAAGTCCTTCGAGCAGGGCGCGCAGGTAGAGTCCGGTTCCTCCCACAAGGATGGGCAAATGGCCGCGCGTTTTGATCTCCTCCAGCACTTGCCGCGCCTGGCGGGCGTATTCGCCGGCTGTGACGTGGTCGGTGGGTACGACGCAATCGAGCAGATGATGCGGAGCTCGGGCAAGTTCTGATGCAGTGGGCTTTGCGGTCCCAATGTCAAACTCGCGGTACATAGCGACGGAATCGCAATTCACNNGGTTCGGGCTGCACCGAGGGCACCTTCAGCGCACGCTCCAATGAATGGCATGCCAATAGCGAATCAAAGTGAGGGCGAGCAGCAGAAAGGCGATCAGCAGCAGGCCGGTAGTTTCCGTGGCATAAATGGCGTGCCGTTGATGCTTGTGGGAATCGTTCTGGCGTTGAGCGTTGACCACCACTTTATTGTACGCCGCTCAGAAAGCATGGGCTCAACCAGTTGAAAGACCCCGGTTCAACAAAATTTGGTCTATACTCGGTGCGCCAGAGAGAGGCTGCCATGAATCAGACCCGCAGGGAAATGTTGGAGAAATGCGTTGCGCTAGGAGCGGTGACGCTTGCAACTTCCGCTTCGCTGTCGGCCATCGCAAGAGCCTGGGACACGGCTGAGGCCAAGCGGCAGCCCACACCATTTTGCGAACTGGGTCCGTTCTACAAGCGCGATGCGCCGCATGTTTCGGTGTTGCGCGCGCCCGGCGATCCCGGCATGCCTTTATCCGTTGCTGGAATCGTGTACAGCGTGAACGGAGAAATTCTTCCCAATGCCAAGCTGGAAATCTGGCAGACCGACAACTTTGGCCACTACGACAACGCCGGCTACCGCTTCCGTACGACGATACAACCTGACCCGAAAAGCAATTACGGTTTTGAGAGCGTTCTGCCCGGGCACTATCCCGCGCGTGTATGCCAGCACGTTCATTACCTGGTGACCGCGCCCGGACACAAGCCGCTGACCACTCAGCTCTACTTCGCGAGCGATCCCGTGTTCGATGGCGATCCCGACAAGAATTTTTCCCGTGACCCGCTGATCACCAGCCGCGAACTGGTGCGCCCGGTCATGCTCAAAGGCGATCCGCAACAGATGGTTGCAGCCGTCACCTTCGATATCGTTCTTGAGAAAGCCTGATGCCGACGAAACCCATGCTGTCCAGCTCGATTCTCTTGCTTCTGGTTGTTTCCCTTGCCCAACCCGCCGCAAGCTCGGGGATGAAGCCTGCCGCCACCGTTCCTTTGCCATGTGAATCGCAGAACCAGCTTATTTCGCCTGCTGGAGATCAGGTTGCGGTATCGTGCAGCGATCACACTCTCCGGCTGGTGGATGCTGGCTCAGGAAATACAAAGCACACCTTCGGCCCGCAGCCGCGGATCACCGCTTACGACTATTCACGGGACGGCCGCTGGTTCGCGGTGGGTCTGCGGGATGGCACGGTGGAGGTGGCGTCGACCTCGGGAGCAGCCGAGGACAAGCGATGGAAGAGCGATACGCACGGCATCCACGACCTCAAATTCCTTCCTGACTCCAGCGGAATCGTTGTGGGCTCGCTCGACCGCCCGGGACAGATTTGGGATCTTCGCGGAACGCCGAAACAACTGGCGATCCTCCACTCTGATTTTGCCGGATTGATCCACTGCAGCTTCAGCCCGGACGGAAAGCTGCTCGTGACAGCGGACGGAGACACCGTGATTCGCTTCTACGATGCAGCAACCTGGAAGATACTGCATGAGTATCGCGGCTTGGCGCTTGAGACTTTCGCAGTGGCCTTCACAACCGACGGCAAGCGCGTGCTGATTGGTGGCCCCGATGACCGTATCACCGTGCTCGATCCCGCCACCGGAGCCGAACTAGAGAAGCTCCCCAAAGAGGCTGACGTAGTTTGGCGGATACTTCCTTTCGGAAACGATGGGCAAGCAAGGATTTTCTATTTCGATGGCGATGGCAAGAGGCCGGACCACGAATCGATTTGGAACGTGAACACCGCGAAGTCCGTCCCCTTGTCGGCCGAGCGGCCGTTTACCGGCAGCGGCATCGTCGGTGGCAAACTCTGGTTGAGTAGCGCCAACGGGAAAGTTCTGGATATCTGGGTTTACGAGTAAGTTTGTGAGTGATCTTACGATTAACTGGCGGCCGCCGGAATCCGAGCCCGTCTCCGCACAATTTTCCATGGAACCAAACTCACGAATCGCGCGTAATCTCGTCTATAGGACTGGGCAGCATTTGTGTGCCTGGCGGAGGATTCTTATGAAACGTATGGGTTTTGAACGCTGGTTGCTCATGGGTCTGATTCTCGGCGGCTTGGTTTGCACGTGGGCGGCGTTGCCGGCGCGGGCTGACGACTGGTCGAAAACCTATACGCTCACCGGGAAGCCCGATCTGCGGGTGGACACTTCCGACGCCGACATTCACGTCTCCACCTGGGATCAGAATACTATCGAAGCCAAGGTGACGACCACGCACTACAAGATCGGCGCCGATAGCATCCGGATCGAAGAGCACCAGACGGGCGACGTGGTCGAGATCGACGTGCGCTACCCGCATCACGGCGTTACGATCGGCTGGGTCAATCATAGCGTCGACATTAACATCCACATGCCGCGCGAGGGCCGGGTAGACCTGCGCACCGGCGATGGCAAGATCGAACTGGGCAACTTTAAAGGAGAGATGCAGTTGCGCAGCGGAGATGGCTCGCAGGAGATTGACGGCGTAGACGGCAAACTGCGGGCGCTGACCGGGGATGGACATATCCGCGCCAACGGCCGCTTTGACGAACTCGACCTCAAGACGGGAGACGGGCGCGTGGACGCGCGGGCGACGGCCGGGTCGGCGCTGGCCATGGGCTGGAGGCTGGAGAGCGGCGATGGCACGGTCACGCTGGAAGTGCCGGCAAACCTCGCTGCAGACGTGGATCTGCACACCGGAGACGGCCACATCGATCTGGATATGCCGGTCTCGACCGAAGGCAAGATTCGCGAAGGCGAGGTTCGCGGCAAGCTGAACGGCGGCGGAAATCTGCTGGTGATTCACACCGGAGATGGATCGATCCGGCTGCGGAAGAGCTAGCGGAATTCGGTTTCCGGCTTCCGGAGTCTCGCTCTTGCTATTAGTGTGAACGAGCTTTGATGCGAAGCCTATACTCTTTGGTTCTAGCGTTTCGATTCCAACGGAAAAGGACCCCTCATGGCAACTCTGCGTCTTTGTATTACTGCGCTCGCGGCCGCATCGCTATTTCCCATGGCTCACGCACAACAGCCCGCAGCCACCGTGTCAAAGTATGAGCCGGCGCTGGACGTCACCTCCATGGATCGAAGCGTAGATCCTTGTGTGGACTTCTTCCAATATTCCTGCGGCGGATGGATAAAAAACAATCCGATTCCTCCCGACCAGTCTTCGTGGGACATCTACGCGAAGATGCAGGACGAGAACCTGGGCCGGTTGCGCGGGATTTTGGAGGCTGCTGCCGCGCCTGACGCCAAGCGCAACTCGGCCACGCAGAAGATCGGCGATTACTATGCGTCCTGCACCGACGAGAAGGCAATTGATGCCCAAGGTTTGTCGCCGCTGAAGCCGGATCTGGAGCGCATTGCGAAGATTAATTCGAAGGCGCAGATCGCCGATGTAGCCGCGGCCATGGTGGATGACAACGTCCTCTTCCGTTTCGGCTCCACCCAGGACTTCAGAGATGCTACGCAAGAGATTGCGGAAGCGGACCAGGGAGGGCTGGGCCTGCCCGATCGCGATTACTACGTGAAAGACGACGCGAAGTCGGTAGATCTGCGCAAGGCCTATGTAACGCATGTGCAGAAGATGTTTGAATTGCTGGGCGATCAGCCGGACGTAGCGGCGGCGGAAGCGCAGACCGTGATGCGCATCGAAACCGCTCTGGCTCAAGGCTCGATGACACTGGTAGATCGGCGCGAACCTAAGAATCTGGATCATAAGATGACAAGCGGCGAATTGGAAAAGATCAGCCCTGATTTTCCGTGGCAGGTTTACTTCACCAAGGCAGGTCTTCCGTCACTGAACTCGCTGAATGTGGCGTCCCCCGGCTTCTTCAAGGCTATGAATGAGGAACTCGGTAAAGAAAGCCTGGCGGATTGGAAGACTTACCTGCGTTGGCACCTGGTGCATGCGGATGCGCCCTTTCTTTCCTCAACGTTGCTAAACGAAAACTTCGCTTTCTACGGCAAGACCCTGCGCGGCCAGCAGGAGCTGCAGCCGCGCTGGAAGCGCTGCACGCAATACGTGGACGGCGACTTAGGAGAAGCGCTGGGCCAGGTGTACGTGGAGAAATATTTCAGTCCAGCGGCTAAACAGGAAGCCTTCAAGATGGTGAAGGAAATCGAAGCGGCGATGGAACAGGACATCAACTCGTTGCCGTGGATGTCCGCTGTCACAAAGCAGCAGGCGCTGATAAAGCTGCACGGAATGGCCAACAAGATTGGCTACCCCGACAAATGGCGCGACTACAGCAAGCTGGAAATCGTGCGCGGAGATGAACTGGGCAACGTGGAGCGGGCTCGGCAATTTGAATTTAACCGGGAGCTGGCTAAGATCGGCAAACCACTGGACCGGGGCGAGTGGGGAATGACTCCGCCCACGGTGAATGCGTATTACGACCCGCAGATGAATGACATTAACTTTCCGGCGGGAGTGCTGCAGCCGCCGGCGTTCGATCCGGCCTCGGATGCGGCGCCGAACTATGGCGACACCGGCGGCACCATCGGACACGAACTCACCCACGGCTTCGACGACGAAGGCCGCCAGTTCGACGCTCAGGGCAACCTGCGCGACTGGTGGACCGCGGACGATGAGAAAGAGTTTGTGAGGCGCGCGAGCTGCATCTCAGATCAATATTCGACGTACACAATCATCGACGACATCAAAATCAACGGCAAGCTGACTTTGGGCGAGGATACCGCCGACCTGGGCGGCCTGATTCTTGCTTACATGGCGTGGCAGGCCGACACCAAGGGAGAGAAACTGCCACCGCTCGACGAGCTCACTCCCGAGCAGAGATTCTTCGTCGGCTATGGGCAAAGCTGGTGTGGCGAAACTCGCGACGAAACCAAGCGGCTGCGCGCTACAGTCGACCCGCATTCTCCGGAGAAATACCGCGCGAATGGAGTGGTTTCGAACATGCCGGAATTCCAGGGGGCGTTTCACTGCAAGGCGGGATCGCCGATGGTGAATCAGAACCGTTGCCGGGTGTGGTAAGGAAAACTTGTCGGTGGCCAATGGTCGCGGGTGTCGGACGATTGCTACTCGAGTTCTTCTTTGGTGGGGTTGTAGAAGAAGCGGAAGCGAAGAGCGAGATATTCTCCGCCAAAATTGGTGGGCAACGCTGGAAATGGGTCCGAGCCCGTGATGCCGGCCCAGGCCGCGCGATCCAGCGGAATGTCTCCGGAAGTGGCTACCAGCTTCATGCCCGCAACTTTTCCATCTTTGGTAATAGCGAATTCGATGATCAGGTTTCCGTGCTTCATCTGCGCGGATTCTGGAATTGCGTTGTACCAATTCTGGCGCACGTCATGGAGCACACGCTGGAGGTAGGGGCCGAAGTCTACGCCCATGGTGTCGCTGAGAATCTCAAGGTTGCCCACCTGGCGGCCGTGCGCGCCCGTGCCTAATCCAAAGTCGCCGCCGTTACCCTGGCCTCCACCTCCCGGTTTGGCCGCCCGTGCCGCCTCCTGAATCTGATCGCCTGCGGACATGGAGCCGCCATACTTGCTGAACTCCTTCCTGATGTCTGGCTTGGGCGTTTGTAACTGCGCAATCTGAGGATTGGGCGGTTGCTGTGGCGCGAGCTGATTCTGCGCCAAAGCACCGGGCGGCTGAGCCGGCGCCTGCTGCGCCGTCTGGGGTGCATTCAGCCCGGGCGCTCCAGGCGGCGGTGTCGCTAGAATCTTGCGCAACTCCTTGACATCCAGATTAGGATGCCGCGTCATGGCCATCCGGTCTTTATCGGATATGATGTTGCTGGTTGACTTGTGTGGGAGCTTTTGCAAGTCCGGCGGAAGCTCAAGAAAGGTCGCATCCTTCAGGTTGGTCAAGTTTTTCGCCACGACCGCCGAGTGCCAGGGAAGGTATTTTTCAAGCCACTCAATCTTTAGCAGAAAGAAAATGAGGACGATGTGGACGATAATGGAAATCCACACGGCTTCGCGGCGGCGCGAGCGCGCCAGATCGTCCTGTAACTGGATGAGCAGGTGGGGCACCCGCGCATCGTCATCCAGATCACGGTAGGCCGTTTCCCATCCCTGGGCATCGTACAGCCCGAGTTGCTCCGGTTGCGGCTTCTCGGGAGGAGCCACCGGGTCCTGGAATGGGATCTGTGTGATGGGCATGAACTGGGCTTGTCCGTTAGACACAGATTCCCCACGCCTGCGTTGCATCCCGCTTTCCGTGGGATGACGCAGCGCATG
>PLKR01000336.1 GCA_003140655.1 Acidobacteriaceae bacterium
GGCGCATGGCTGAGAAAGTGCGTCTGGTCGAGGAAAACGAGTTTCTGCGCCAGCGCATGGATTCCGAGACCGCGGTGCACGGCATCGTCGGTTCCTCCGCCAAGATTCAGGAAGTGCTGCGCGTAGCCTCGCGCCTCAAAGATACGCGCACCGCTGTTCTGATCTCCGGCGAAAGCGGCACCGGCAAAGAGCTAATCGCCCGCGCCATTCATTTCCGCGGCGCATTTGCCAACCGTCCCTTCGTGGCCGTCGATTGCGGCTCCCTCGTGCCTACTCTGATCGAGAGCGAACTCTTCGGCTATGAAAAAGGAGCCTTCACCGGCGCTCTGAAATCCAAGCAGGGACTTTTTCAATCGGCTGACACTGGCTCGGTTTTCCTCGATGAAATCGGCGAGCTGCCGCTCGAGTTGCAGGCCAAGCTGCTGCGCGTGCTGCAGGAAAAAGAAGTACGTCCCGTGGGCAGCAATCAGCGCGTCAAAGTGGACGTGCGCATCATCGCCGCCACCAACCACGATCTCGAAGCCGCCTACAAGAACGGAACCTTCCGCAAGGATCTTTACTTCCGTCTCAACGTTGTTACCGTACACGTTCCCGCGTTGCGCGAGCGCCGCAGCGATATCCCGATGCTGGTGAACTGGTTTTGCGAGCGTTACGCTCCCGGCGGGGATCTGCGCGTCTCGAGCGCGGCCATGAAAGCCCTCATGAACTATGAATGGCCGGGCAACGTGCGCGAGCTGGAAAACTGCGTGGAGCGCGCCGTCGCTCTGGGCAACGGACAAAGCATAGACCTCGGCGATCTGCCGCCCTCCATCGCCGGCTTGAACCAGCCCGCATCCCGGCCGGCCTCAGAATCCGCACCCGAGTTGGTTTCCGATCTGGCGGCCGCAGCTGAAATGAATTCCGTCGAGACCAATACCGCAACTCCTCTGTCGAGCACCGATCTGGAAGATATCGAACGCGCCACCATCCAGCGCGTCTTCGCGCAAGTCAAAGGCGACAAAGCCCTCGCTGGACGCATGCTCGGCATCAGCCGCGCCACCCTCTACCGCAAACTAAAACGCTACAACATCAGCGGAACCCAAGCTTCCGCTCCGTCGAGCCACACTCTTCAATAAGAGTTGTTCGGAACGTTCGCAGAAAAAAAGCACCCTGAGAAAACTCCAGGGTGCTCGGAACGATTCCCATCAACTTTCGAAGCTGCGTCGTTTATAAACCCGGAGGCTTCTTTTCTTCCTCCCGCTTTTTCTCCTCAGGTGTCTTCGGTGCTGGCGCCGTCTTTGGAGGAGGCGCTGCCGGCTTTGCTGCCGCCGGAGGAGGCGTATGGGTCTGCGGCGGACGCTCACTCGGCGCAGGAGTTGCCGGACGCTGAGCAGGCTTGTTCGGGCTGGGCGCGGCTTCGGGGCGCGCTGGCGGCGTTGCAGGTTTAGTGGTTTCAGGATGGCTCGGTGGCGCCGCGGCTGGACGATTTGTCTCAGGACGAGTCGGCGCCGGCTGTGCCGCGGGCGGATGTTCAGTGCGCGCAGGCGGCGTTGCAGGTTTAGTGGTTTCAGGACGGCTCGGTGGCGCCGCGGGCGGACGATTTGCCTCAGGACGGGCCGGCTCCGGCTGACTCGGCTTCGGCGCGGGCTGTGCCGCGGGCGGACGATTCGGCTGAACCGGAGTAGGAGCTGGCCGCTCATTCGCAGCGGGCTGATTGCCCGGGCGGTTTGCCGGCTGATTCGCAGGCGCCGCCGCAGGCTGGCTGGGTCGCGCAGCGGTTGGCTGGTTCGCAGGCTTGCCCATCGTCGGCGTCGCAGGTTTGCCCGGAGGCGCCTGCTTCACCATCGGACGCGCTGCCGCCGCGGCTGCCGGACGCAAAGTCGCCACTTCATGCTTTGCCAGAGGCACGCCGGGATGCGCTGCCATCGCCTGTTGTCGCGCGGCGAACGGCACCGGCGGAGGTGGGGGAGTCTTCTTCGCGATTACCTGCCGGTTCATCACCGCCGCCGGTGGCGCCGTGACATGGCCCGCGGTAGAGGCCTTCGCTCCAAGCACTGCTTGCCGCGTGGGAGCCACTGCAACCCGCGCGCTCACCGACGCGGCCGCGATCTGCTGCGCATTCACCGTGACCGCCGCCCTCGCGACCGGCTGTGCGCTCGCGAAGGCGCCTTGTGGAACCGCCGTCACCGCGCCCTGCACGCTCCTGTTCGCATAGGTAACGTTCGTGATAGTCGTGGTCCTGTTGATGACGGTCGTGTTATAGACATTCGTGACCGTGGTGATGTTCACGGTCGTGTTGCTGATGTTCACCTGATTCATGTAACCCGCGCTGACGTGGTAGGACGGCACCCAAACCTCCCGCGGACCGAGCGGAAACCATCCAACATTTCCGCCCCAGCCGCCGCCGGCGCCAATAAAGACCACCAGCGCAGGCGCGTAGACCGCCTGCACCGCCACGGGCCCGGGTATCCAACCCCAGCGCCCGCCTACCGAGACCCAACGCCCGTAGTGGAACGGCGCGTAGCCCCATGAAGAGTCATCGACCCACGTGTATCCCCAGGGGTCGATCCAGTCCCAATGACCTGTGTGATAAGGCGCCCAACCGACCGCAACCTGCGGATACCAGACATGTCCGTAGTTGGAATCATCGCGCCAGTCGCCCTGATCATCCAGATCGTCATAGCCGACCACATCGCGCGAAAGATACTGCGCGGAACGGGAAGAATCGTAGCGGTGATCGCGATCCTCGGACCAGTTATCGAACGTATCGAATCCGTAAATTGGCTCGACATTGGCGGAAAGCGTGTCCGTTCCGCTGAATGTACCTCTCTGCCCCGCGCGCAAATCGAAGCTTTGGCCGCCGCCGGTGGCCTGGCCTTCGCCCACGCGGACGCTTACCACGGTGTAGCTCCCGTCCGCACTCGCCTCCACGCGATAGCGGCCAGGCTGCAAGATCGTGAACGCCTGGTTCGGCGTATCGATCTCGAAGTCATCGTTCTCGCCAAGTCGGCGCACCGAAATATTGATCGTGCCAGAACTAAGCTGGATCTGAACCGTATCGTTATCCAGGTTCAGGAAAGAGATGCCGCTGTTCTCCGATAAACGAATCGAGGCCGATCCCAGTTGCAGTTCAGCGCGAGAACCCTTGTCTGCCCAGAGTTGATCGCCCGTAGTCATGGGCCGATTAGGGACCGCCCCAACCCATTCAGTTTCGCCTGCGGGCTGGAATGAGACTGAACCTTCCATGTAGCCGAGTCGGGCGACCCGAGTCGGCGGATCGTCTTGTGGTTGATCATCCTGAGCGGCTGACCGGGTGGGCAGCATTATCATGGTTGTGAGCGCGAGCCCCAGCAACGCGCTCCAGTAGCAGAACTTCTTTCGTGACTTATGCATAATTGATGCCCCAACTTTCTCTTGTTTATCCACGAGTGTTTATCTACGAATGTTTATCCACGAAACCCGAGTTCGCGGAATTTGTTGCGTGCAGGCTTTCGATGCCAGAATTGGCCGCTGCGTCTACAGTTTTCTGTAACCGGCAAACGGGATAGCGCTACGACTCACGAATTGCTCCGGCATCGGTTTCGTGACAGTGTACAAGATAACGATGCCGATGGGGCGAGTCTGAGCTAAACTGCTCACCNNGCAGACTCGACAGCGTGACATCGCATTTCGGATCGAGAATGCGATCAACCTGCGACCGGCTCGTCTTCAGCAGCACAGCCATCCGCGCCTTGGAAATTTTTCTCTTCTTCATGGCCGTGGCCAACTGAGACACCACAACCTCTTTAACCGGGCGCGCCTCCAATTTCTCGAAGATGTTCTCCCTCTTCAAGAAGTCAGCAACTTTTGATCCCACACTTTTCCTGCGCATGGGCATGTACCATAAAAAGTACAGCCCGCGCTTGTCAAGTCTACTTTAGTAGGCATGCGGCGTCCTCGAAAGTAGACGTTTC
>PLKR01000127.1 GCA_003140655.1 Acidobacteriaceae bacterium
GCCTTTCTGTTTGGCCGAGGCTTCGCAAGCTTCGAGTACTTCCAGCACTCGCAATGCGCTTTCGCCGCTAGTCCGTGGAGCCTGTCGAGTGTGAAGGCATTCCAGGAAGTGCTCGCATTCGCGGCGCAGAGGCTCTTGTTTGGGTAGCGCGACAGCTTCGCCAGTGGCTTTTTCCGCTACTGGAATGCGGTCGACCCAGTTGATGCGATGGGAGTACAGTACCAGCTTCCTGTCACTCTCCATGTCATCGAACACCGCCATCTTCTTGTCGCCTACCAGGGCGAACTTCTGTTCCTTGAAGGGATGGAGCCAGCTGACAAAAATGTGAGCATTGACTCCGCTCTTGAACTCGCAACTGGTGAGCGTGGTGTCCATGATCCCACCGCTCAAATAATTGCCTCCGTGGCTGGAAACCATGGTCGGCGTTTCCCCTAAAAGGAACAGGATGGCGGAAATGTCATGCGGCGCAAAACTCCACAGAATGTTCTCTTCGGTGCGCAGCTTTCCGAGATTCAGCCGCGACGAATAAATGTATTGAATCCGGCCCAATTCCCCTTCGCTGATCAGTCTTTTTAATTCCAGGATCGCCGGATGATATTCGAGGATGTGACCCACCATCAGGATTCGGCCACGCTGCGCCGCCAGATCGATCAATTCCTTGCCCTCCGATGCGTGCAAGGCCAGGGGCTTTTCGACATAAACGTCCTTGCCGCGAAGGAGGCAGCGTTTGGCCACCTCATAATGCTGTGCCGCGGGAACTGCTATGACGATGGCGTCGATGGACGGATCAACAAGAAACTCTTCCAATTCACGGGTAGTTCGAACCCCGTACTGTTTCTGGGCTTCGGCCAGCGTCGTCGCATTTTCATCGCAGACGCCAGCCAACGCACCGAGCTGATAGAAATTACGAACCAGGTTCCTGCCCCAATATCCGGCGCCTACGACTGCGACTTTCGGTTTCAAGCTTTCCACATTTCCCCCTGTGACTTTTTGCGGTTAATTCTTTCCCGCGAAGAAATCCCCAATGACCCCGACAACAGTCTGCTGTTGTTGTTCAGTCATTGTGGGAAATACGGGAAGTGCTAAAACCTCTTGGCTGGCGGCCTCTGCCTGGGGAAAGGCACCCACACCATATTTCAAGTCAGCGAACGCGGCCTGGAGGTGAAGGGGGAGCGGATAATAAATCTCGGATGGTATTCCCGCCAGACGCAAGTATTCGCGCAACTCATCTCTCCGCTGCACACGAATAACGAATTGGTTGTACACATGTTCAAACCCTTCCGGCTGAACCGGCAGGGTTACCCATTGATTCAAATCAGCCTGAGCAAACAGATCTCGATAGCGATCGGCATTGCGCTGCCGTGCTTTGGTCCAATCATGCAGGTAACGGAGCTTTACCAGCAGGATAGCGGCCTGCAAGGTATCCAGGCGGCTATTCATGCCCAGCAAGTCGTAATGATATTTCCGACGGCCGCCATGGAGGCGCAATACGGAGAGGCGGTCTGCAAACTCAGGATCATTGCTGGTGACCATGCCTCCGTCACCCGCGCCTCCAAGGTTCTTCGAAGGAAAAAAGCTGAGGCATCCACCAACCCCCAGATTGCCCACATACTGGTCCCGGTAGCGCGCTCCGATGGCCTGGGCGGCATCTTCGATTACGGGTATCCGATGGGCCCGTGCGATTCCGGTAATCTTCTCCATTTCGGCCGGCAGGCCGAACAAGTGCACGGGAATGATGGCTTTGGTTCGCGGCGTTATGGCCGCCTCCAACTGCTTCCAGTCCAGGTTGTAGGTTTCCGGTTCGATATCCACGAAAACCGGCGTCGCTTTCAAGCGGGCGATACTGCCGGCAGTTGCCACAAAGGTGAATGGGACTGTAATGACCTCGTCACCACTGTCTACACCCAGCGCCATCATCGCCAGTAACAATGCGTCTGATCCGGATGCGCAACTGATCGCGAAGCTACAGCCGAGATGCTTCGCTATCGCGGCTTCGAGCTTGCCGACTTCCGGGCCCATGATGAAGTGCTGGCTTTCCAGAACGCTCTTCACGGCAGCCAGGACTTCTTCTTGCATAGTGGCAAACTCAGCCTGTAAATCGAGGAATGGAAAGCGTTGCTTGCGGGTACCGCTTCCTGATTGGGTTCGGGATTTGACTTCGGTGCTGTTCATTGTCATTTCTTTTCTCTAATTGTTCTTTGGTGCGGCCGTGCGATGCCAGCCAGGGGGATATTTCTTATCGCGGCAAGCCCCGCACGTTCGCAGGAAAGCGCTTGGTGGTGCCAGTTCGATTCGGAGAAAACAAGTCCATTCTTACTACGTTACGGGCTCGTAATAATCGTAGCCGTACCGATAGTACCGATATTGTGGTGCATCGAGATCCGCTGCATTCAGCACGAACTGCAGAACGGGAGCCGCATGAACCTGGTCCAGCAGTTCGAGACTTCGCTGTACAAGTTCCCGCGTGGTGATTCCCGAGCGACCCACGAAGATTAAGCCGTCCGTGAGATTAGAAAGAGCTCGACAATCGGCGAACGGCAGGATTGGAGCGGAATCGATGACAATAAATTGAAAGTCCTTCCGCAATTCGTCCAGGACGC
>PLKR01000244.1 GCA_003140655.1 Acidobacteriaceae bacterium
TCACTGGAAATGAATTCGGTGGTCTTTCCTTTATCGTCGGTGTAATACACGGCCGGGATCGTCTGCCGCTGGGGGTCCGTGGAAATGTAGCGGATGCGCACCGCGTCCGCAAGATGATGACCGTGGATTCCAGTCGCTCGCTGGCCATTGCTTCCGCCCACTTTCAGCATGACAACGTCTGTCTGAGGCGTGTTTTTCTCATCGTCGGTGTAGCTGGTGCGAACGAGCAATTTGTCGCCCGCAAAACGGCCGGGCCAGTGACATTGCTCGCAGGTCTGGGTCGCCGGGCGGAGGTCCTTTACCGGCGAAGGAATGGGGCGCGGATACGTATGGGTGGCGACCATATAAACCTGCCGCAAGCCGTTAACTTTGGCTCGCACCATCCAGGGCAGCCCAGGGCCAATGTGGCAGTCCACACAAGCGACATGCGCGTGCGGGGAAACGTGGTAGGCGGTATTCTCGGGAAGCATAACGTGACAGGTCGTTCCGCAGAAATTCGTCGAATCCAGGTACTCCACGCCGCGGTAGGATGCGGTTCCAATGATGAGAAGATTGATCCCGGTGGCCACGACCACCCACTCCAAAGTGCGCCGCACCACGGGCAGCCGGAGGTCAATGGCAGGGAAAACCGCCGGCAGTTGCCCACTTCCGCGCAGACTTCGACGCCTGAGCCAGATGCCGAGTGGAATCAGCAGGAGGCCCAGTACGAAAATGGCGGGGAGAGTGAGAAAGACCAGGATGCCGATGTAGGGATGCGGCGGTCCCGGTAGGAAGATCTCATAGAACCAGAAGGCAATTGTAGTAAGCGCCGTGCTGGTAGTGATCACGGCTCCCGTGAGCGTGATAGGATTCTGGCCCAAAAAATAGATTGGCTGCGACGAGTCTCGGATTCGTTCTCGCAGATTCATTGGAAACAGCCACACGCTTTCCTTGTAGCGTCTATCCGGTTCTGCGGTGACACTCTCGGCTTCGCGGCGGTTCGTTTCGGCCGCCCTGAGCCACGCGACTACTTCTTGAATGTCCGGATATAGGCCACCAGTCCCTTAATGTCCTCCGGCTTCAGAGACGCCCCATACTTCGGCATCTTGTTCTTGCCGTTCGTAATGATAGTAGAGAGTTCCGCATCGGCCATTCCCTGCACCTCGGCCGTTGTGAAATCGTGGGCGCCCATTTTCTTCCCCGTCGCCGAACCGGCTCCGTCGGCGCCATGGCACGCAGCACATTTCGACTTGTAGAGCGTTTCCGACGCGTTCTGTGCATGAGCCGACAACGAGAGAGCAAACACGACAGCGATAGCTGTCACAGTGGCGAACACTTGCATCTTGATTGTTTTCATATTCAAACTCCAGTCGATTCGGTTCTCAAATTTGCTAGGTCCAACAACTCTGAATCGTGGTTCACGTTGGGGTACCTGTTGGCCGACCCCTGCAATCCCACGAAAAACGAGAACGTCAGAATGCGTAACGCAGGGACTCGGTTAGCGAGTTGGCGTGAAAATAGCGTGGCGCTGTCGGGCCGACAAACGAACCTTCCCCGTACTGGTAATAATTCCAACCTGTGTTGAAAGCCCACTTATGACCAAGATCCACGCTCAGGTTGGCTACAGGCTGCTGATACTTGTACTGCACTGTGCCGAGAGGCTGCAGAATGTTGAACTGCGGCACGCTGCCGTCAACACTGGTGATGCTGTACCCGACATTGGCCAGCACTCGCTTCGCGGGCTTGAATCTGATGGTAGCCATTCCGAAATTAGTGTGGTTCGTGTAGTACGAGTTGGCCATCAGAGGATTGGCCGTATCATTTCCCGCGCAATCGTTATCATTGGCATTGGCGACGAACGGTAGGATCACTCCGGTCGGCGGCGTGTCATTGAAGCAGATCAGAGCATTCTGCATCACGCTGTTGAAGTTGTATGCGAGATCCAGCCCGAAGCGTTCGCGCGGCGCCAGCGACGCGGTCAGCCCGTAGTTCTGGTTGTGTCCCACGTACTGGGTCTGTGCGTCGGCGTTGGACAGGTTCAGGATGTTGATGGATCCGCCCAGGGTCGCCCACGAACGCGGCGTGTAGGTCGTCTGGAAGCGGTAGCGCGCTTCCTTGCGCGGAGACAGGCGGACGAACACGGCGTTGAAGTTCGTGTGCTCGAAATCGAAATTCAGTCGCAAGTCATGGGTGGGCCGTGCCCAGAATCCGAGGAGTGCCGTTTTTTCCAGTCCCACGAAATGGTCTTCGTCTCCGGGCAGAAAATCGTTGAAGTGGTTGAAATCCCGGTCGCCATAGCGATAACCGATACGAGCCCCGACCTTTTTCGAAATGTCCCAGGCCAGTTCGGTTTGATTTCTCGTCCAGGTCTGGTTGAAGGATGAGGTGGCTACAGTGGGCGTTCCCCCGGGGACTTCAGGGGTGGTGAGCGGCGTACTCAGCAGCGTGCAAGGTGGGACTGCACAGGTATAGTCGAGCTCGTTGAGATTGCCATTCTGCGGAATGCGGTAGGCCCAAAAGTAAAACTTCTCGATCAGGCGCAGATGATTGGTGAGGTGCACGGTGGCCCCGAGATCGGCTGTGTCGGAGATTCGGCTGGCAGCGGCCGTCCCAGTGCCCGTGAAGGCGAGGAGGCTGTTACGGCCCAAGCCGTTGAAGGCTTCGTTCAGCGGCGTATTCATTTCGGCGTCACTGTAGGCAAAAGAGGCGACCAGGTCTACCCGCTGGAAGTAATTGCTGCGCAGGCTGATGCGCTCGGTAGGCGTGGAAGTGCGAATCCGCTGATTTCGCGAGTAACTGAAGTACGCGCTGCATGCGACATTGGTCAGGGTTCCACCGACAATCAGACTGGTTGCGGGCGGCACTACGGCACAAGGTTCGTTGTTCGCGGTGTCGATGGACAAGCCCAACGAAACGGAACTTGCCGGCGTTGTGGGCAGGAGTGCTTCATTGATGGGATTCAGTTGGTAATCTGTATCTCCTTTGTAGTAGTCGAGAAATTGGTCGTAGCTCAGGACGGTTCGCGGCGCGACTCTAAAGTCAACCCCTAAACGGTAGGAGTTCATGGTTGTGTTCCAGTCCTGCAGGAGCGAAGCCTCCGTACCCTCGTGGATGCTGCTGTAGGAGGGCCCGGTCATATTGTTATGCGAATATCCCAAACGGAAGCTCACCGCAGACTGCGGGAGAAGCGTGAGGTCGAAGTCGCTCATGCGGCGCGTGGTAGCGAACAAGTGCGGCGAGTCGAGTATGGGGATCGACGGAGTTGAGCCCCCAGGAGCGGGCGGGGGCGGCGGATTCAGGGGATTCGCCCACAAGTCATAATCCGAGAAATACTGATCGCGACGGAAACTTCCTTGCAGGTTATACCACTTATTCTTGTCCGCCCGTAGGCGCAGAGCGTTGTTCGGATCGCCTCCCCATCCAAAACTGTTGAGGTAAAGATCGTCGAATAGGAGGCCCTGATGATCGACCGACTGCATCGTCAGGGTCTGGTCAAGGATTCGCGGGCCGCTCTGCAGATTCACCAGCGTGTCGTACATATCGCCGCTGCCGGTCACGTCGTTCGAGCGGTAGCCCAGCTCGACGGAGGAGTGAATCTGGTAGCCGCCGCTGGTTACGCCGTCGGGCTCGGCGGGCGGAGCTGCGGCCGGGGCCGGACTCGCGGTCGGAGTTTGGGCGAAGAGTATTTCCGATGACCAAAGAATCATTGCGATTGCGCACAAAAGCACCGCTAACGCGCGCTTCTGCCTTTGCGAAGATCGCCGGACGAATTTTCTTAGCGACTCCATCGTTACTTCCTACTTGAAAAACACATTGCTGAAATTGGAGCCATGAATCTGGGTGTGACACATGGTGCAGGCCTGATACTTCGCCGACTGATTGTGTGCCGGACCGATTGGCCCGCCGGCCGTCAACGTGGTCGAGAAAGTGTGGCACTGCAGACAAAGCATGTTCACCGGCATCACGTTGAGTAGCTTCGGATTGGTAGAACCGTGGGGCGAATGGCAACTTGTGCAGCCCTCGGTCTTCACTGGCACGTGTTCGTAGACGAAAGGACCTTGCTTATCGACGTGGCACTTGTAGCAAATGGCATCGCCGCTCGGTAGGCTCCGTAGCTGCCGTATGGTTGCTGTACCATGCGGATTGTGGCAGTCCACACATTGCACCAAGCCCTCGTTGACGCGGTGGTGATAAGGTTTGGCGAAATCTGCCTTGGCGGATGTATGACATCCGTAACACAATTGAGGTTGCCCCTGGACCAGCAGGAACTCTTTTTCCTTGGCGTGATGGGGAGAGTGGCAGTCGAGACATCCGATATCGCTACTGGAGTGGGCGGATTCGGCGAAATGCGATTGTTCGTGAGCTTCGCCGTGACAGCTTAAACAGCGAGCGCTAGTCTCCTGCCGTGACTTTCCCTCAAACACGAATATCTTGGTTTTGTCGCCGCCGCCCGCCACGTGGTCCGCTCCGGGACCATGACAACCCTCACAACCTTGCTTTGAGGGGCCACCCTTTATGTTCAGTGTGGTCTTCCAATGCGGCGTTTTCTCCCATGCGTTATAAATTTCCTCGTGACAGGTTTTGCAGGTCTCTGCTCCCACATATTTGGAGAGTTCGGGAGAAGGCGCGCTGGCCGCAGGTGCGCTGGCGGATTGGGCGCTCTTATCGGCAACCTGCTGGCGAACCTGGCCTGGAGCAAAGGCGACGACCACGAAAAGACATAGGACCGAGAACAGAAGAAATCGAGAGGTCCTGGAATCTGCTGGCATTAGCACGCCCTTCCTCGACACCCGCGGTTTGTCATGAATGTGACAAAGTGGTTTTTCTGGCTCCCAGTTTGAAAGTCGCCCGGCTTCATCTCATCCACCAGCTCTATCTCAATTGATGATTCTTCTTTTCGTCTTTGTTCCCGAAGGGATTCGACGCTAACGATTGCGCTGCCGTTTTTCTGAGCAAAAGTGATCACTCTCGTCCGGTCAATCGGGTCTATCCACCGAAAGCAGAGTACATGGATCACAATGAGTCAATGCGGAAATTTGAACGTCTGATCGGAAGAGAGGCCGATCAAGCGCACGACGCGACAACTGAACTTGAGGCTCTGGTTTCGCTCCTGCCTCCGCGCCAGCATAGTGGCTCACAGGTTTGATTAACCAGGTCTTCGTGGCGGGCGTACTTTCCGAGGGCTGCGCTGATTTGTCCTGCCTGCCCTGTGCTGTCGTGGTTGTATGCAGCATCGCCACCAAGAGACAGACCGAGGCTGGTGCACGAACACAACATGCCCTGAATTTCCGCATTCGTTTTGCCTTCCGCTGTTAGTTGATCTGCCGGGAGTCAGCGCCCGGCAACTGATTCTCTACCGGCAGACGTTGGCAGGTCTGTGATCTTTGTCACAAAACAAAGCTGTGGATTACTTGGAGTTCAAAGAAAGTAAGGTTTCAGAATCAAAGAAGAAGGCTAGGTTTCGAGCAACTTCTGAAGGCGGGCTCTGTTTGCTATGACTAGCTTGGAACCATACACTTCCACGAGGCGTTTGCGCTTAAACTCCGCGAACAAGCGGGTCACGGTCTCGCGGGAGGTGCCAACCATACCAGCAATTTCTTCGTGAGTGAGGGTCAACTTCGCTCGCGCGTGGCCATGATCGAGATCCTGGTCCGAGGTCAGATCCAACAGGAAGCGAGCCAGCTTTCCTTCCGCCGACCCGGAAAGTCCAAGGTAGCGAACCTCGCGGTAGGTGGCTTGATAGATATCGCTGAGTATCTCCGCGACCCTCAGACCCACTTCACCATGTGCCCGCACAAAGTCCCGAAAGGATTTCCGGGGGATGAAGCTGGCCTGGACAGGCTCAAACGCTTCGGCCGTCAGCTCATAACGCTTTCCGGAAATCGTTCCTGGTAGGCCAACGACTTCCCTTGGATCCGCCATTCGTATGATCAACGACTTACCGTCAGAGGAACTGGCATACAACTTCACGCGACCCTTAGAAATCACGAAAACGCCACGGGGAGCCTGGTCTTCGGCGAAGAGAATCTCGCCTTTGCGATAAGTTGCGGAAGACGATATGGCGTCCAGTTCCGCCTGCACAGCTTGAGGTAGATTGCAGAAGAGACGGGCTTTCGGCAGCGGATGGGTCAGGCAATTCTCAACGACCTCTAGGCCGTACGGCGTTTTCATGTTTTCCGTGAGGCTCCTCATGCGCCGCTTTTTCCTGGGAATGACGATCATCCGATCGGCCATTTTCCTACCTCCGGGGGAGTCCTGATTTCTCCCCCCTGTTTCTACTGATAAACCTGCCAGCGCACTTCGGCAGTGATCCCACTCACAGCCATTGATGACCTGGGACATGGCAGGCATTCCCGTTTAAGGTTCAAGATGGTTGGATAAGCAAGTGACCCCAAGGCGAGGTCAGTAGAAACGAAGACCGGAGCTCACAGTTGGTCCTACATTAGTGCGTAAGATTGGAACATGGCTCACTGCTTTCGCTCTCGTTGTAGTTCTTCCGGATAGAGGGAAGCTATGAGCGTAGTTCCAGTGGATTGTGACTGGCGTCACAGCAGTCAGAGGTCAAGCACCGCCGATATGGAGGAGGGGTCGGCCAGCAGTCGCAGTCGAAAACCAGCTTTCTTGAAAATGCTTTGCACCGTCAAATTGTCCCCAACATTTCAGCGGAGACGCGGCCTAGCCTCTCGTCGCGAGCGATCTGGACCACGCGGCGCAGTAATTCGATTCCCAAGCCTTGGTTTTGGCACTGATCGGACACCAGGATGGCAATTTCGGCCTCATTCTCCGCGCGTAGTTTGATCAGCCTGCCGACGCCCAAGATCCGATGCTGGCCGGTGACCTTGTCTTTGTCGTCCACCACCNNACACGTGAGCTTAGGCTCAGCGAGGAAAAGTAGCGCATATAGACGCTTCGCTCAGAAAGCGTCTCATGGAATTTGGCCATGAGTGGTTCGTCTTCGGGGCGGATCGGTCGGAGCGTGACCTCCGCACCGTCCTTCATGGTGAATTGTGAAATGTACTGCGACGGATAGGGACGGATGGCTGGCTTCGGGAGTTGATCTGGACGCAAGCTCGGGTCGTGTAAAAGCACCCGCGCATCCAGAGCCAACAGACCTTCGGGCGAGGCGAGCAGAGGATTCAGGTCAATTTCTGCGATCCAAGGCTGCTCCACCACCAGCTGGCTGAAACGGACCAGGAGGTTTTCCAGAGCAACCAAGTCAACCGGCAGACGTCCGCGAACGCCCTTGAGCGCTTTGAAAATGTGGGTTTGCTCCATCAATCTCTGGGCAACGGTGCTGTTGAGCGGCGGAAGAGCCACCGCATGGTCCCGATAGACCTCGACGAATTGGCCGCCGGAACCAAACAGGATCACCGGCCCAAACTGCGGATCCACGCTGCTACCGAGGATCAGTTCGTAGCCTTCGATCCGCACCATGGGTTGGACGCTAACGCCCAAGAACTGGTCAGGACCGACTTTTTCCGTGACGGAAGACTTTATCCCGCGAAAGGCGGATCGTACCGACTGCTCATCTTCCAAATTCAACTTGACGCCGCCGACATCGGTCTTGTGCGTGATCGTCTCGGAGAAAACCTTTAGCACGACGGGATAGCCAATCTCCGATGCATGTTTCACGGCTTCGTCTTCGTTCCCGGCGGCTCGGGTTTCGACCGTAGGAATTCCGTAATACGACAGGATTTGCTTCGATTCGAGTTCTGTGAGCAGCACCCGCCCGCGGCTCCGGGCCTTATCGATGACCTCTGCCGCGCGGCTCCGAGAGGTGCCCTCAGGCGCCAGAGACTCCACCAGCGTGGGAGTTTCATAGAGCCCGTGCAGGCTATGGTTGTAGCGCCACATGTAGGTGAATGCTCGGGCGGCGGTGTCGGGAAAGGAAAAGGTCGGAATGCCCGCGGTATTGAGAACTTTCTCTCCTGAGGCAACGCTCACTCCTCCCATCCAACTCGCGAGCAGAGGCTTTCCAGAGGCTTGGGCATAGGGTTGCAGACGTTCAGCGACTTCGAATGGGTCCGTCATTCCTTGCGGCGATAGGATCACTAGTAGACCGTCGCTATTGGGATCTTTCGATGCGATTTCCAGCGCTTTCGCATAACGCTCGGCATCGGCGTCGCCCAGAATGTCAATTGGATTGTTGTGGCTCCAATGCCGTGGCAGAAATTGATCCAAACTCCGCAAGCTCTCTTCGGAAAGTGTGGCCAGCTGACCGCCATTGGCAATAAGCTCATCCGTAGCGAGAACGGCGGGTCCGCCGGCATTGGTTACGATCGTGAGCCGCGGCCCTTTGGGTCGAGGTTGCTTGCTGAGAGTTTCTGCCATGTAAAAAAGGTCGGCAATGCTGTGCACTCGCAAGACGCCGCAGCGTCGAAACGCCGCATCCAGAACCTCGTCACTTCCTGTTAGGGTACCCGTGTGCGATGCCGCGGCATGAGAAGCGGCCTCGGAGCGGCCAGCCTTGATCACGATAATGGGTTTGCTGAGGGATACTTCTCGGGCGGCGGAAAGAAACGAGTGCGCATCGCCCACCGACTCCATGTAAACCAGGATGCTATGTGTATGCGGATCATCGCCAAAATAATCGATCAAGTCGCCCCAGCCCACATCCAACATTGAGCCGGTCGAGACGATCGCGCTGAAGCCCACCTCTTCGCCCTGACTCCAGTCCAGGATTGCGGTCAGCAGTGCACCACTCTGGCTCAGGAACGCGACGTTGCCAGCTTTGGGCGTACCTTTGGCGAACGTTGCATTCAGGCCAATCGCCGGATTCATGATGCCGAGGCAGTTGGGACCGATCAGTCGCATTGCGCCGCGGCGCAAGTGCTGTTGGATCTGTTGCTCCAACGCCACGCCTTCCGGACCTTGCTCTCGAAATCCCGCTGAGATCACGACCGCGGC
>PLKR01000412.1:0-1623 GCA_003140655.1 Acidobacteriaceae bacterium
AATCATCTAGTTAGCGCCAAAATGCGATTTAATCTAAGGGCTGCAATCAGTTACGGGTAAAATCTTCCATCCAAAGGAGTTAGCTGTATGCTTCGGGCGGTCTCCTCTGGATATTGATTAGCTATAGGTTAGTGCTAGTGATGTGCGAGGGTCAAGGAGAATCGAATCGCGCCGCGAGTATTCCGGAAAACGGCCTCTATGCTAGGATGCTAGGTTCGGGTTGTTTAACTTCCTGATGTACCAATCCTGGAGGAATCTTGTATGCGTAAGAGTTGGTTGGTGTGTGTATTTTTGGGATCGCTGGCCTGGGGACAGGCCCAGCCGGTGACGCCGCCGGCGCAGGCGAGTCCGGCTCCGAATGCAGGCGCTACACCGGCGGCCGCACCTGCTGCGGAAGTGTCGTTGACTGCGGCTGTGCTGACGATCAAGGGTATTGCTTGCCCGGAGATGGCGAAGACGGCAACCGGGTCGACAGCCGCCACGGGAAAGACGGCTGCCGCCGCGAAGAAACCGGCGGACTGCGTGATCACGCGGGGGGAGTTCGAAAAACTTACCAAGGCGCTGCAGCAAGGACCGACTCCGCTGAATGCGCAGCAAAAGCGCCAGTTGGCTACCCAACTTCCCGGCGTCATAGCCATGTCGGAGGCTGCGAAAAAGAAGGGCCTGGATAAAAGCGAAGGCTACCTCGAGACGATGAAATTCGTGAAGATGAGGATTCTGGCGCAAAAACTGCAGGACGCCGTGCGGGAAGAGGCGGACAATGTGCCACCGGAGCAGATTGCAAAGTATTACAAGGAGAATCCTGAAGCGTACGAACAGTTCTCTCTCGACCGGCTGTTTATCCCACGCAACAAGCAGCCATCGGCTGAGGACAAGGAAGAAGCAAAAGAGCCGGAGAAACTGACCGAAGAACAGCAGAAGGCCAAGGATGCCGCGGACAAGGCCAAGCAGGAGAAAGGCGAGCAGGAGTTGAANNGCGTTTGAAGCCGCGGGCACAAAGGTAGAGAACCCGACGGTAAACCTGCCCAAAGTGCGGCGCACGGGACTACCTCCGGCGCACGCCGCAGTGTTCGAGTTGAAAGTGGGCGAGGTGTCGGCGGTCATCAGCGACAATGGCGGTCACTACGTGTACAAAGTGGTGAGCAAGGAAGTTCTGCCGTTGGACCAGGTGAAGGATGAGATCCATAACAAGCTGAAGGGCGAGCGCTTGAAAACAATGATGGACAACTACACGAACTCGCACGAGGCGGTGACCAACGACGCGTATTTTGGACCGGCAGCGCCGGCAGGACCGGCGCCGCGTATGCGTCCGCGGCCGCCGACGCCGCAGTTCCAGCCGCAGGGTGCGGCACAACCTGTCGCGCCCCCGGCTGCGAACGCACCGGCCCAGCCCGCGGCGCAACCGCCACCTCCGTCCAAGCCGAACTAGTCTAAGTTGAATTAATTCAGGCCGAGCTAAATGGCGAGCGCGAAACCTGTCGTCGTGGTCACCGGCATTGCGGGAAACCTGGGATCCAGGCTGCTCCCGCTGCTCGGGGATTTCTCGGTGATCGGGGTGGACATCAGTCCACCCCAAACCGATTTACCGCTGCAGTTCGAGCGCGTAGATCTGGGCGAGGAGTC
>PLKR01000412.1:1635-5863 GCA_003140655.1 Acidobacteriaceae bacterium
ATCAACGTGGCCGGCACGGCGCGTGTGATGGAGGCCGTCACCGAGGCGAATCGCACGGCGGATTCCGGAGTCAGGCAATTCATCTTTCCCAGCAGCGTTTCTGCCTATGGGCCCAGCCTGCCGGGGCCGGCGACGGAAGATTCAGTAATGGCGGCCCACACGCTGCCATACGCGATTCACAAGAAGCAGTCCGATGAGGTGGTGCAGCAGCGCGCGCCGGCCCTGCGAGGGTGCAGCGTATACATTCTGCGTCCCCATATTTTTGCCGGGGCCAGCGTGGAGAATTACCTGCTGGGGGCGTTTCGGGGCACGCCCAACGGAAAAGGCGCGGCAGCGGAGAAAATGCGGAGCGAGGGCAAACGACTGCCCTGCATGCTGCCGCGCGGGCAACAGTATCTTGACAACAAGATTCAGTTTGTACACGTGGACGATATGGCGCGGCTGATCGCGCACATTCTGCAACGGGATCCGGAGGCGCAACGGCTAACCATTCTGAATGTAGCTGGACGCGGCGAGCCGCTCACTTTCGGCCGTTGCATTGAGATGGCACAAGCGAAATTAGTGCGCGTTCCTGGAAAGTGGGCGATGCGGTTGGTGCTGCAATATTTGTGGAAGCGGCAGATCTCAGCAATTCCACCGGAAGCGCTACCCTATATAGTCGGCGAGTACATCATGAATACGGACCGACTGCGGAGCTTTCTGGGCGGGGAGTATGAGAACGTGATGCGCTACACCATCGACGATGCCTTTGCTGACAGCTTCAAGAGCGTGCCGGCAGCCGAGCCGAGTGCTGGCGTGCCAGGTCTTAGGTGATAGGTCTTAGGCCATAGGAAAACCTAACACCTAAGACCTAAGACCCCGCTTCGCCGCTATTTCCTTCCGCGATACAAGCCGGCAATTCCGAAGGTGTAGGGCGTCCAAGTGGCTTCGCGGAATCCGGCGCGGCGCATGCGTGCCAGCATTTCCTGCGGCTCGGGAAAGCGTTCGACCGAGTTGGGGAGATAGGCGTAGGGGCCGCGGACACCGGACAGCAGTGTGCCGACCCGCGGCAGGACCTGCTTGAAGTAGAAGCGATAGAGATGGCCGATGACGCCCTTGGGCTCGCTGAAGTCGAGGATGCCGCACTCCCCTCCGGGCCGCAGCACGCGCACGATCTCGCGCAGGCCGGCATCGTAGTCCGCGAGATTGCGGAAGCCGAAGGCTGAGGTCACGAGGGCGAAGTGCTGGTCGGGAAACGGAAGGCAGAGAGCATCGGCTTCGATCCACTGAGGTATGGAGGAGTTGCCGTTCTCTGAGACCTTGTCGAGAGACTTCAATCGGGCACGCTGGAGCATGGCGTGAGAGAAGTCGGCGCCTAAGATCTGCGGACTGCAGTTCCCTGCCTGTTTGCGCAAGGCGAAGGTCATGTCTCCGGTGCCGCAGCAGAGATCCAGAACGCCGGAGTCTGGCCGGGCAAGGATCTGGGCGAAGGAGCGTGCCGTGCGGCGCCACCACAGGCGATCGACATTGAACGACAGCACGTGATTGAGCAGGTCGTAGCGCGGAGCGATGGAGGTGAACATGTCGCGGACGGCACGCGCGGCTGCGCCGGGATCGCGTGCCCCTTCGGGAGCGGCGCCGACTACGAGTTTGCGGGTTTCCGACATGTGCGGAATTGCTGATTGTTGATCGCTGATTCTTGATTAAGAGCTGCCGAACCCCTGCCCTTCTGCTCTTCAATCATCAATCAAAAATCATCAATCAACAATTTCACTTTCCCCATCCGCCGCGGGACAGGCGGCGCAATTCTTCTACGGCTGCGATCACAACGCTGTCCGGAACATCGGCGGCGATTTCAACCTTCCCGATTTCCCGGGGCAGCACGAAGTGCACCACGCCGCCTTGCGTTTTCTTGTCGGCCTGCAGGCGCGCGAGAATCTTGCGGGCGCTCACTTTGAGCTCGGGCAGGCGTCCCAGGCTGAGCACGGCGTCGGCGATGCGTCCGGCGGTCACTCTGTCCGTGCGCCCGACACTGAGGGCGATGTTGGTCGCGGCGATCAGGCCCCAGGCGACCGCCTCGCCGTGAAGCAGGCTGCGGTAGCGGGTTTCGGCCTCAAGCGCGTGTCCGATGGTGTGGCCGAGGTTGAGCACGCGGCGCAGGCCGCCTTCGCGTTCGTCGGCGGAAACGACTTCGGCTTTCAACTTCACGGACTGGGCGATGAGACCTTCGAGTTCCGCCGGATCGCGCTTCAGGATCTGCGCGCGCTTCTGTTCGAAGCGCAGAAAAAGATCGAGATCCCCGATGATGCCGCACTTGATCGCCTCGTACAGGCCTGCACGAAACTCGCGGTTGGGAAGCGTACGGAGAACTTCAGGATCAATCAGGACGGCGCGGGGATGATGAAATGTTCCCAGCAGGTTCTTCCCTGCCCCAAGATTCACGCCGGTCTTGCCGCCGAGCGATGCATCCACCTGGGCCAGGACCGTGGTTGGAATCTGCACCAATTCCACGCCACGCATGTAGAGGGAGGCGAGCAGACCGGTGACATCGCCGACCACGCCGCCGCCGAGAGCGATCAAAACGGCCTTGCGGTCGGCGCCCAGACGCGACAATCTTTCGGCTAGCGTTTCAATCGTGCGCAGCTTCTTGGCAGTCTCTCCGTCAGGCATCTGGACTACCTGAGGCTTGAAGCCCGCAGAGACCAAGGAGCGAACCAGCTTTGAACCCCAGCGGCGGCGCACCGGCGCAACGGTTACCACAAAAACTTTGCTGGCTTGAGGCAGCAACTCCGCCAGCAAGGTTCCGGACCGCGCCAGCAAGCCGTTCTCAATGCGCGCCTGGTAGGGCCGCGGCGGGACATGGATGGTGACCTGCGCCATGGAATCCCATAATAGCCTATGGGCGCTGCAGCTTTGATCGCACGGGCCTGGGAAGTGGTACTATTTGCCCATTTATGAAAGGTCTTCCAGCCGAGACCGATTTCATCGTGATCGGCGCCGGGGTCGCGGGTTTGCGGGCCGCGATCGAACTGGCTGGCGCGGGACGCGTGTTGGTGCTGGCGAAGAAAGAGGCCAGCAATTCCGGCACCCAGTCTGCGCCAGGCGGCGCCACGCCCGCACTCAGCGATGAAGATGAGGTCATTCTGCACCTGCAGGACACGCTGATCGCCGGCGACGGCATGTGCCGTCCGGAAGCGGTGAAAACTCTGGTGGAGGAGGGACCTGAGCGCATCGAGGAATTGATCGCCTGGGGCAAGCAGTTGGACCGGCATGGAACCAAGCTGGTATTTGAAACCGAAGCCTCATACAGCCATAGCCATATTCTGCGAGCCCCGGGCGATTCGACGGGAGGTGAAATCCTGCGTGCTCTCCATGCGAAGGTGCGGACACGCAAGAACATTTCCGTGCTGGAGTTCGAGTTTTCCACGGGGCTTCTAACCAATCTCAGGAGTGAAGACCAACGAGTGACCGGAGTCTCGCTGATCAGCGATGAGGGATTACCGGAAGAGCTGGCTTGTTCAGCGGTTTTGCTGGCTACGGGAGGTATGGGACAGATTTATCGCAACACGACCAATCCCGAAGCCGCCACGGGAGACGGCGTGGCTATGGCCTTCCACGCGGGGGCGGAAGTCAGCGACATGGAGTTCATTCAGTTTCATCCCACGGCGATGTATATGAAGAAAGCGCCCCGCTTTCTGCTCTCGGAAGCGCTGCGCAGTGAGGGCGCCTATCTGCGGAACATCGAGATGGATCGCTTCATGGAGAAATACCATCCGCTGGCGGAACAGGCGCCGGGCGACGTGGTGGCGCGGGCCATCATGCATGAAATGGAAGTCAGCCGCGCCAAAGATCCATTCGTCTACCTCGACCTCACGCACCTGAACGCCGCCAGAGTGCAGAAACGCTTCCCGCGCATCTACGCAACCTGCATGAAGCACAACATTGACATCACGGAGGACATGATTCCGGTTCGCCCCGCGGCCCACTTCTCAATCGGCGGGGTCCGCACCGATCTAAGTGGCAAGACAAGTCTGGCTGGACTCTACGCCGCAGGCGAAGCGGCTGCGACCGGCGTTCATGGCGCGAACCGGCTCGCCAGTAATGCGCTGCTCGAGGGCCTGGTGTATGGAGCACGCGCCGGAAAAGCGATGCGGGAGGAACTCATGCAAACACGCAAGCCTGCAAGCGGACAGAAGAAAGCCGCGTCACAGAACGGGCCGGTGGATGCGGGCATCGAAGAGTTGATTGG
>PLKR01000412.1:5995-7339 GCA_003140655.1 Acidobacteriaceae bacterium
TCTGAGTGAGAATTGGCGATCGTTGATTTCTGATTGTTGATTAAGAACCGCTGGCGGCCGCGGTTTCTTCAGGCATACAAAAATCGGCGGTCGACAATTTTCATTGCGATTTCGCCGGCAGAGCTATGGAAGCTGCGATCGACCCCAGCAGCAGCCCTGCTACCACGCCCAGTGTCACCAGCGTCGGGACTGCGAAATAATCCACAGTGATCATCTTCAGGCCCACCAGGATCAGCACCAGGGCCAGCCCATAGTGCAGGAAGCGGAAAACTTTCATCAGTCCGGAGACGGCGAAGTACATCGAACGCAGCCCGAGAATGGCGAATACATTCGATGTGTAAACGATGAAGGCGTTGAGCGTGACGGCAAGCACGGCCGGAATAGAGTCGACGGCGAAAAGCACGTCGGTAGTTTCGATTACTGCCAGAACTACCAATAACGGCGTGGCATAGAGCCCGGGATTGCCTTTCCATCCGCGAACAAAGAAGCGATCACCCTGGTAGTCATCGGTTACCGGCATCCAGCGGCGCAGAACCTTCACCGCCGGATTCGTCGCTGGATCGATTTGATGTTCACCCGCGAATCCGAGCCGGATGCCGCTGTAAATCAGAAGTGCTCCAAGGAGATAGAGAATCCAGTGGAAGCGGTGGATCAAGCCGACACCGGTAAGAATGAAAAAGCCGCGCATCAGGAGCGCACCGAGAACTCCCCAAAACAGCACGCTGCGCTGGTGCTGCTCCGGTACGGAGAAATAGCGGAAGATTACGAGGAAGAGAAAGAGATTGTCCACNNCCCTGCCAGAGAAAAACCACTCCGGCAAAGGCCACAGCCAGACCGATCCACATAGCGCTCCAGGCCAAGGCCTCACGCGAGCGCACGACTCGACCGCTGCGGTGGAAGACAAGGAGATCCAGCGCCAGCATGCCCACCGCGAACAGGTTGAAGAGAATCCAGAAGTAGAGCAACGGGCATCCCTGCGAGAACTGAGAATTGTTGATTGAGGATTGTTGATTAGAGGATTGAAAAGCCCATTGCAGAAGGTTTTTCAATCAACAATCAACANNAATCAACAATTGGTTTCATTTCTGCCGGCCCAGGTGTCCGCTCTCCCAGGCGTCCCATAGGCCAAAGGCCTTAAACATTTCTACGCTATTGGTTTCGCGGATGGATTGCTCGATCTGCGCACGCGTGAANNGCTACATGTTTCTTGAGCTGCGTGAAATCGACTTTGTCGTAGGTATCGGAGACGGCGTGGTAGTTTTCCAGATAGTTCGCCTCCTCCTGATCGGCGACGAACGTGGGGACACCTTCCAGCATGAAATCAAAATGGTCGGTGCCCCATTC
>PLKR01000412.1:7353-8454 GCA_003140655.1 Acidobacteriaceae bacterium
TCGAGTTCGGGACGGTGCGCGACGGAGTAAGCCCGCGAGCCGAGCAAGCCTTCCTCTTCGCCGGAAAAAAGAATGAAGCGGATGGAGCGGCGAGGCTGCAATCCGGACGCTTTGATGGCACGCAGCGCGTCCACTACCAGCGCGGCGTTGCAGCCGTTATCAAGTGCGCCGGTGCCGAGTTCCCACGAATCCAGATGCGCGCCGAGAATGACGAATTCGCCGGGCTTTTCGCTGCCTTTGATCTCCGCGATCACGTTTGCGGTTTGGATCGGTCCGCCGATTTGGTTCGGGATGCTCAGATTAGCCCACACCGGATGCCCTGAGGCGAGGAGGCGACTGATGCGCTCGCCATCCTCGCGCGCCACCAGCACCTGGGGAATGCGGTCGATTTCCCCCTCGTTAGAATTCGTGTGCCGGTAGAGGATGTCGTGCTCGCGCGTGGCCATGAAAGCGATGGCCTTGGCTTTCCCCTTCACGGCCGCGGTGATCACAGGCGGTGCGTTCGCATATTCGGCGAGAAGATCGTTCCAAGTCTTAAGCACCACCGAATGGACGAGCACGATTTTGCCGGAAATATCTCCGGCTTTTGCGAAGTCGGCGGGGCTGCCGCCGCCGACATCGACCACCGGCACGCGCTTCACCGAAGCAAGTGCGGGCGCCCACGCGATGGAAACGCAGCGCACACGGAACTCGACTTTGGGAACGTGCGCGAGCTTTGGATCAAGTGCAGTTCCCGTGGCGCTCACGGTCATCTCGGTCGCGCCCTCAGACCAGGAATACGGAATGGTGAATTCCTCGGTGTGGACGCTGTCAGCGCCGGCAGCCTTGAACATCTGCACACCCCACTCGACGGCACGCTGCATGGCGGGCGTGCCGGGTACGCGGCCGCCGACTTCGTCGGTCAGGCGGCGCAGGTTGCTTTCGAGCGCGGAGGGTTGCAGGGCGGCTTGGATGATGCGGGCCGCGTCATCGGTCTCAGTGGGAGGAGTGGCGGCAAAACAGATTGCGCTCAGGGTGAAGCACAGACACAAGACTTTCAGCTTTCGCATATCGGGTGCATTAGAAATGAAATCCTGGAAAAGAGCAAAAGCTCTTAACCGC
>PLKR01000471.1 GCA_003140655.1 Acidobacteriaceae bacterium
ATAGTGACACGAAGCCGCATTGAAGCGCATTCTAGCAACGGTGGGGCCTCATACCTACGTGACCAAAGTACCGGCAATGCGATGCAGGGCAGGCATGGTGCTGTCGGTATGTCTGGCTGTTTTGCACTTCCCGCCAGCCTGGGGTCAGCAGTCAACTCCTGAGCAGTCAACTCCAGCGCAGTCAACTCCAGCGCAGATGCACCGGCCCGGGCCGGCAGAATCGCTCTATCTGCAACTGAGTGACATCGGGCTGGATTCGACGCGGGTGTTCCGGGTGCGGGGGGCGGCGCTGGACCGATCCGCGATCCATATCACTCTGGAAGATGGCACCATCGCCTTCACAAAGGATGTGCTGGGCAGGATTACCGGGGCGTTCTTTGAGGGCGATGGAGAGCTGCTGCTGGCCCCGCCCAACGATGTAGAACGAAAATCGATGAGCCTGTTCACGGGGATGGCAATTCTGGAAGAGCGCTTCTCGACCGCCTACTTCCGCTTCAACGACAACACTGCCGCCGAATTGCAGCCGGGTCTCAGGGCGCCGGAGGATGCCCAGAGATTTATCGCACAGTGGGATCAGACAGCCCGCAACCTGGCGCACGCCGACGCCATGAGGCTGCTGGCGAGCTTCAGCGGGATGCTGCCGATCGCAGGCGGGACAACCTCAGAAGGCTCCGCAGCGCCGAGGGCCGCAGATCCCGATGATCGCGTGTTGCATGCCCGGCTGCAGGGAAACAAACTCGGCGTCTTCGACATCTTCTTCGACTCCACGGCCGGGGAACAAGTCGAGGCCGGGCAAACCAAGACAGTAGAAGACGGAAGCGTGTATTACGACATCTGGACCTCATTTTCGATCGAGAGTGCTGGACGCCGCCAACCAGCGCAGAGACAGACCGCGCAAACGCTTCCGGCAGAAATGGAGTCTCAGGAAAATCTGATTTTCGTGCGCAGCTATGTAATTGATGCTCACGTGAAACCACCCAAACAGCTCGATGCCGAGGTGGAATTACAGCTCGACGCGGTGCGCGGCGGATCGCGCTTCCTGGAGTTCGAACTGTCGCGCTTTCTGCAGGTCCAGACTGTCGAGGCCGACGGGAGACCGGTGGAATTCATCCAGAACCCGGCGTTGGAGGGCACGCGGCTGGCACGTAGCGGCAACGACTTGGTGGCCGTGATTCTGCCCGAACCGGCACGGAAAGGACAGAAGATCAGCCTGCGCTTCGTCTACAGCGGAGAAGTGTTAGCGGAAGCTGGTAAGGGCCTGCTCTACGTGGGTGCGCGCGGCACATGGTATCCCAATCGCGGAATGGCCATGGCCGACTTCGATCTTACCTTCCATTATCCCCCGGGTTGGACTCTTCTGGCGACGGGCAAACCAGCGCCGCTCTCCCGGCCATCGACACAACCCCCGCAAACTGCGCCGCAGAGCGCTGGCGACGAGCAAGCGGCGCGTTGGGTCTCGGAACGGCCTATCCCCGTAGCCGGGTTCAACCTTGGCAAGTATGTTCGAGGTGCGGCACATGCCGGTAATGTCACCGTGGAAACTTACGCGACGATCGGAGTGGAACGAGACTTCCTCAAGCCTCCGCCTCCGCAGGCAGTTCCATCCGATCCATCGCCACTGCGGCCTCGGATCATGCCTGCGTCGCCCATCATTCCAATCGCGCCGTCCCAACCTTCACCCGCGCGGAGCGCGACCGCCGTGGCAGAGGTTACAGCACGGGCCATTCGTTACTATGCCGACCGATTCGGCCCATTTCCCTACAGTCAAGTGGCTTTGACTCAGTTGCCTGGACGGGAGAGCCAAGGCTGGCCGGGGTTGATCTTCCTGTCTTCTTACGCCTTCCTGACGCCAGAAGAGCTCGAAGAATTCCACCTCACTCCTCTTCAGACATTACAGGACCAACTAGTCCCCGCGCACGAAGCCGCGCACCAGTGGTGGGGAGATCTGATCGTATGGGCGACGTATCGAGATCAGTGGTTTTCGGAGGGTCTGGCAAATTATTGCTCTTTGATGATTCTTCAGGAGAAGAATCCGGCAGGCTTTCGGTTGGTCATGGAGAAATATCGAAAAGATTTGGCCGACAAGAATAAAGACGGCAACTTTCCTAAGGATGCCGGACCTGTGACCTTGGGAAACCGCCTGCTTTCGTCTCACTTTCCAGAAGGTTACGAAGATATCAGTTACGGACGGGGGACGTGGCTGTTCCACATGCTGCGCTCGATGATGCAGGACGCCGCAGAAACAGAGAATGTTGCGAGAAAGGACCCGAGCCGCAGGGTTGTCGAAGAACCCTTCATGCGTTCTCTNNTTGCGGTATGAAGGCAAAGCTTCGCTCGACTGGTTCCTGGAGGGCTGGGTGAACGGCACTTCCCTGCCCAGGCTGGAGTTGCGGGGTGTCAACTTTGCGGCGAAGGCGAACGCCACGGTAGTAACCGGGGTGATACGGCAAAAGGATGCGCCGGAAGATTTGGTGACGTCTGTTCCCATCTACGCAGTGGTCTCGGGCAAAACTCCCGTACTCGTAGGCCGCGTGTTTGCCGACGGGGCGGAGACNNATCCTGACGGGTCCGAAGTAAGGAAGTGGGCAAGGCTTCGCCAGAAGCAATTGCTCTTCCCGAAAAGGAACCCACTCACTGCTGACCTGTCCCGGAACGGGCGATGAGGTTGAGAAAAACCACTCTGCGCTAATTACGCATTATGCGGCCTAAGTGACTGATCGTCTTTCACTTGCACAGCATTGCTCCAACCAAAAAAAGATGGTAGCAAAGCTGCTGCTGGATGAGGAGCATGGTTCAGAGCGGCCAATTCGAAATTCATATTGGTGGAGACGAGTGTGCAATCGAAGAAAGCGCAAATGAGGGTCTGTCAAGCATTGTGCCTGCGGCCGTCGGGGAGACAATGACCGGCGAGACAATGATCGGAGAAACAACGCCCGGCGAAGNNGGCGAAACATTGGTGGGCGAAACAACGCCCGGCGCCGCGTGCGTCGAAGCCGGGTGTTGGGGCGGGCCCGAGACCATTCTGCTGGTAGAAGACGAAGGCTTCGTGCGGAAGGTAACTGCCGAGGTCCTTGAGTCGGCGGGATACAAACTGGTGATTGCCCGAAGCGGCGCCGAGGCATTAGATGCTTACCGCCAATTGTCCAAGCCAGTTGATCTGCTTCTTGCCGATGTCGTCATGCCGGGAATGAGCGGCTGCGACTTGGCGGCTGAATTCGAAAGCTTGTGTCCGGGCGCCCGGGTTCTGCTGATGAGCGGCTATGCCGGACAACTCGCTTGGTGTCAGGTGTCTCCGTATGGCAAAACGTACCTGGCCAAACCGTTCTCTGTGCAGATGCTCTTGAAGAGGGTGCGCGAAGTGTTGGACACGAATCCGGACGATTGGGGAGCACTGGCTTAGCTCACGTTGGTTTTGCGGTAGCGCGTGGCTTGCAGAATCTCATGGGGAATCTGGGACAGCGGTACAACCCGGTCGAGGATCCCCATTTCCGCACAAACCCGAGGCATGCCGTAGACCGCGCAACTCGGCTCATCCTGGCCCACCGTGAGGCCGCCCTCCCGATGAATGGCGTTCATGCCCTGCGCACCGTCTGATCCCATGCCGGTCATAATGACTCCCATCGCCTCGGAATGAAATGCGAAGGCGACCGATTGCATCATGACATCGGCCGACGGGACATGTACGTGATTCTCCGGTCCATCCGAAAGACAAATCACAGTTCGTAAGTTGGTCGGACGGTCCACCGTCATGTGAGATCCCGCAGGCGCAATGTAAACAACTCCTGGCTGGACAATATCTCCGTGCGATGCCTGGCATACCGAAACCGCGCAAAGGTTGTTCAGCCTCTCGGCAAAGGGAGCGGTAAAGCCGACTGGCATGTGCTGCACGACCAGAATTGGAACCGGAAGGTCGCCTGGAAGAGCCGGGAGAATCTCCTCCAAGGCTTTTGGGCCTCCGGTCGAGATCCCGAGAGCAACAATCGCCGGAGGGGAGGGCGAAGCATCCCGCATGAGCAGATCCACCGCGCGGGGAGGCTTTCGCGTCAGGATGAAATGATCCCTCGAATGTCGCGCTTCTGCAGCCGCCTTGATCTTGGCGATTAAATCAGCACGAATGTCAAAGAGGTTCAACGAGGTTGGGGAGAGTTGCTTGGGCACATAGTCGAAGGCTCCTGCGGCGAGTGCGCTAAAAGTAGTATCCGCGTCTTTCAGAGTAGCCGAGCTTACCATGATGACCGGGCGCGGGAACTGGGCCATGATGCGGCGGAGGGTCTCCAGTCCATCGAGACCTGGCATTTGCACATCGAGGGTAATGACGTCGGGGTCGAGGGTCCCAATTTTTTGCAGGGCTTCGGTTCCACTAGCGGCAGTAGCAACGACCCAGAGGGCCGGATCGGAAATGACCATGCGGGCGAGCGCTGTGCGCATGAAGGCGCTGTCGTCCACAATGAGCACGCGTATTTGCGGCTTGGTGGGTCCGGTGTTCCCTGACATACCAGCGATCTGTAGATTGCGCCAATCGCACTTCCCACAACTAGGCAGCACGATGCACACGCGCCCAACATGAACTTCATCGGCACGCGGACGGGTGTACTTTAGCTGGAGGGCAGCGGAGGCGCGCGGGGTGGGGGGCTAGATGCGACGCCACATTGGCATAATGTTCCAACCGGAACATTTTAAAATGGCAAAAATCAGCGGCGTAAGTCGTTGATTCCTCGTGCGGGCTTTTGGCCGGATCAATGGAATCAAGGNNTGATGTACTTTTTAAGGTACGCTGGCGGAGGGAAAATAAGTGATGTGGCGATGTTACGCCAACTGAGAACAACATCATGAACGGTTGCGCCGAATTGCCTTCCACCGTGCGCGGCTGCCCCACACGCGGACAACACCATATAACGCTACAAACGTCCATAGAAATATTTCCATCACTCGCTCGGTAAAGGTCATGTGATAGTGAAGGGATTCATGAAGGCCGTACAGAAAAACAGCGCAGAACGTTAACAGAGAGGCGAATACTCCGAGGCCTAATGGGATGGGTTTTTTGCTAGCTTGGCGCAATTCGGCGTCCCTCGCGTCGAAGCACTTCGAACAGAGTGTTTGGAAACTGGGAAGATCACACCCGCAATCTGGACACCGAGACATGTTTCGGGTACCTCCGAGGCCCTTCAGGAATTCAAACACCCCCCTGTCAAATCTGCCCCTTACTACAGTAACTGT
>PLKR01000587.1:0-903 GCA_003140655.1 Acidobacteriaceae bacterium
AAGATCGCGCATGCCGTGGCGGAAAACGTGGGTGCGATTTCGATTGTGGGCGGCGGCGACACGGTCTCTGCGGTGCACGGCGCTGAAGTCGCGGACAAGATGACACATATTTCCACTGGCGGCGGCGCGTCGCTGGAATTTCTCGAAGGAAAAAAACTTCCCGGTGTCGAAGCGCTTACGGACAAGCGTTGATCCCGTGGAGATGAGCGTGCGCGACTTCGTAGTTCGTATCCTGTTGGACCGCGGGAAGACCATCGAATTCCAGGGTCCGGCCGACATCGCCGGGGAGACCACGGACGCGGTGGTGAATGCAGCCAACTCATCTCTTCTGGGCGGAGGCGGAGTAGATGGCGCCATTCATGACGCGGGCGGACCAGCGATCCTGGCCGAATGCAGGCAGATTGTGAGCGAGATTGGAAGCCTGCCTGCGGGAAAGGCTGTCATCACTACCGGCGGACGCCTGACCGCAAAACACGTGATCCATACCGTTGGCCCGATCTATCGCGGCGGAGAACGAGGTGAAGCGGAAAAGCTGGCGAGTTGTCATCGCGAATGCATTCGGCTAGCCGATGCGCACGCTCTCAAGTCTCTCTCCTTTCCCGCCATCTCGACGGGGGCTTTCGGCTATCCCGTTTCGGAAGCGGCATCCATCGCGATTTCCTCAGCGGTTGAGGCTTTGGCTTTGGCTAGTCATGTCATTAAGGTTCGATTCGTTCTCTTTGACACTGCCACCTTGAAAGCGTACACGCGAGCCGCCGAGAAGCTGGGTAATCCAGACTCCGCGTCGTCCCACAGAATCGAGAAGGAACCATGAGAGAGAAGCTCATTGCCGCCAATTGGAAGATGTACAAGACGCCTGAGCAAACGCGGGAGTTTTTCCGTGATTTCCTGCCGCTGGTCAGC
>PLKR01000587.1:911-7844 GCA_003140655.1 Acidobacteriaceae bacterium
CGGAAGGCGCGTTCACGGGAGAAACTTCGGCGGCGATGCTGCTGGCATTGGGGGTGACGCATGCCATCGTTGGACACTCGGAGCGGCGGCAGTACTTTTGCGAAACCGACGACACGGTGAACTTACGTCTGAAAGCCGCGCTGGAAGCCGGTCTCACGCCGATCTGCTGCGTGGGCGAGGTGCTGGAAGAACGCGAAGCGGGACTGACCGACGACGTGCTGCGACGGCAGTGTGTGCGAGCTTTCCATGCCGTCTCCGCCAAGAAAGCGGCGAGGCTGGTGGTTGCCTACGAGCCGGTGTGGGCGATTGGCACGGGCAAGACGGCTACGCCGGAACTGGCGGCCGAAGCCCATGCTGTGATCCGCCGGGAAGTCACCGAATTGTTTGGCGAAGACTTCGCCTCGAAGCTGCGCATTCTTTATGGCGGATCGGTGAAGCCGGAAAACGCCTCGTCTCTGATGGCGCAGGAGGAGATCGATGGCGCATTGGTGGGCGGAGCGTCGCTCGATGCGAAATCGTTTGCGGCGATTGTGAAGTATTGAGCTGCCCTGCTTTGCGCGAACTTGTCCGGTGCGAAGTACTGTCGCAATCTGCTAATCTTCCTGCTTCGCAATCCCTGGGAGTTCAATCTGCTGAAGATAGAGAGAGTGGATGACGGAAACTGTGTGTCCTGAACCGAGCCGGATGTACCGCTGGCTGGTTTTGATCTTTGTCAGCCTTGCGATGTTTGGCAGCTACTATGTGTACGACGCTCTTAGCCCCCTCGCCGATGTACTCAAGCAACAGCTTGGCTTCACTGATTTGGATATTGGATTCCTGCAGGCAATTTACAGTTTCCCCAACATTTTCACAGTAGTGATCGGCGGTTTCATTATTGACCGCATTGGGCTGCGGAAGTCGCTGATGATTTTTGGCGTGCTTTGTTTTGTTGGTCCGGCGATTACNNGTTGAGCTTTGCTTTTGGATTGAACCTGACGGCATCGCGCCTGGGCACTTTTGCCGCGCTCAACTCTCCTACCTGGGCGCGCTGGGCCTACGCCAGTTGGCGAACTCCCTTCCTGATTGCTTTGGGGTTTGCGGCACTCAGCCTGGTGGGCGCCATCGTTTACTGGTTCATGGAAGAATGGGCGGAGAAGAACTACAGCCTGGGAGCGATTTCTACCGACAAGGTAGTATTCGCTGACCTGTGGAAGTTTGGCGTGAGTTACTGGCTTATTGTCGCGCTTTGCATTGTTTTCTATTCGGCCATCTTCCCTTTTCAGACTTTCGCGGTGAAGTTTTTCATGGAGGCGCATGGCACTTCGCGGGAGTTTGGCGGGTTCTTATCGAGCATGCTGACATTGTTCGCCATGATTGCCACGCCGCTGTTTGGCCTGTGGGTGGACCGCGTGGGCAAACGGGCGCTCTTGATGATGTTTGGGTCTTTGCTGCTGATTCCTGTGTATCTGATGATGGGTTATACGCAGGTCAACCTGTATGTGCCCATGGCGATGATGGGGGTGGCGTTTTCGCTGATTCCGGCCGTGATGTGGCCTTCAGTGGCCTACATCGTCGATCAATCAAAGCTGGGGACAGCGTATGGGTTGATGACCATGATCCAGAATATCGGGCTCTTTGGCCTTAACTTGCTGGTCGGATGGGCCAACGAGTATGGCCATGCCGATGCCAGCAATCCGGCCGGATACCGCCTCGGCATGTGGATTTTCTCGATTCTGGGCATTCTGGGGGTAGTGTTCGCGTTTCTGTTGCGGCGGCGGGAAATGGGGCCTCATGGGCATGGGCTGGAGACGATTACCACGGCTAAGAGCGCGGCATAGGGCGGCGGCAGGGAGCTAGAACATCTTTAACACAGGGGCACCTGAGGAACACAGGGTAGATCAAAGGCTACTGATTTTCGGAGGTTGCGACTGTTGGGTTTGGTTGGGGTTTGAAGTCTAGGACGAGTGGATGCATCCAAGGCTAGAAATGCAAAGGCCTTCGGCGGGGTTCGGGGCGGGAATTGGGTTAGCCGCCTTGATCCGAAGATCGGTAGAAATACTCTGATATTCTGGAACTGTGGAGGCCGCTACCTTCGAACCAAAGTCACGCAAACAATACAACACAAACTACTTATGCCGCATCCCAACGATTGCGGCCCGGAATAGGCGACTTGACCGAGCCAAGACAACCAAAGGGCACCGAACCTAGCGAAGCCGAGTTGATCGAGAGGGCCAAGCTGGGGGACGCGGAAGCGTTCCAGGGGCTCTACGACAAGCACAAACGGCGGGTATATTCGCTGTGTCTGCGCATGACGGCGAACACGGCGGAGGCCGAAGATCTGGCGCAGGAGGCATTCCTGCAGCTCTACCGCAAGATCGCGACGTTTCGCGGGGAGTCGGCATTTTCGACGTGGTTGCACCGGCTTTCGGTCAACGTCGTGCTGATGCATTTAAGGAAGAAAAGTCTTCCGGTGGTTTCGCTAGAAGAGACTACGCAGGGGACTGAGGAAGATTCTCCGAAGAGGGATTTCGGAGCGGACGATGTGGCGCTGGCCGGATCCATTGACCGGATGCAGTTGCAAAGGGCAGTGGAGAGTCTCCCTCCCGGCTACCGGATGATATTTGTGCTTCACGACATCGAAGGATACGAGCATAATGAGATCGCGAAAATCGCGGGATGCTCGATTGGCAACAGCAAGTCGCAGTTGCACAAGGCGCGCATGAAGTTGCGCGACCTGCTCAAGATGAATAGAGCCGAAGAGGCCGGGAAAACTCGAGCAGGTTAGCAAGCTTTAGAGAGCTGAAGGGCAGTAACCTGGGCAGGGGCGCAAGAACTGCGGTTGAGCCGCAGAAGACTTGGGGAGAGGTTATGAATTGCGTTGAGCTGCAGCAGAGCTTGGCGGAAGTAGAAGACGGCAGTAGTTTGGAACAGCGAGCCCATCTGAGGGCGTGCCCAGCGTGCTCAGCGCTGGTGAACGAATTGAACCTGATCGTCGCGGCGGCTGGCGAGTTGCAAGCGGCGGAAGAACCCAGTCCCAGGGTTTGGAACTCCATCGAATTCGCATTGCGGCAAGAGGGACTGATCCGTCCGCAGCGGCCGCTTGTGCCTTCGTTCAGTGCCCGCTGGGGAGCGGCACGATGGCTGGTGCCCATGGCGGCAATGTTGTTGCTGGCGTTGGGAATCTACGTGCGGCGTGAGTCACTGCCCAATCAAATGGCCCAACAGGCTTCCGTGGCCGTGCCGGCTGCGAACTCGTCTGACCTGAATGACGCCGACTTGATGCAAGAGGTTGTGGACAACGAGCCCGCGATGAAGACGCAATACGCAGAGAACCTGCGACAAGTGAATGAATCCATCCGCGACGCGCAGGGGGTGGTGGATGAGAGTCCGAATGACGAGGACGCCCGGCGGTCGCTGATGGATGCGTACCAGCAGAAGTCCATGCTGTTTCAGATGGCGATGGACCGCTCTCTGCCATAAATGGCGGAAAGTTTCGAGCCGTGTTTTACGGCGATGGATCGGCAAGCAGCTTTGGGGGAGTCGCATATGGCGAACAAACGCGCGGCAAAACTCGTGGCGATTGGCGTGATCGTGGCGGGTACGCTGGTGGCCGAGAGCAGGAAAGAGTACCACTTCGCGGTGGGGCCCAGAGCGGGCGTGTCGGTGATGAATCCGTATGGCTCGATCTGGGTGAAACCGTCTTTGAACAACACGGTAGTGGTGAACGCGGTTTTGCACTCCGACAAGGTTGAGGTGGATAACAGCCAGAACGGAAACCGCGTGGATATTCAATCGCACCTGCTGGCCGGAGCCGACTCCGACTCGGGACGCGTGGATTATGAGGTTCTGGTTCCCGCTGATGCAAGCATCACGTTGCATTCGAGCACCGGATCGCTGCGCGCCGAGAAACTGCACGGCGACGTCAGTCTGGAAGGCGCCGGAGCGGAGGTGGATGTTCGCGACGTCTCGGATGCCCATGTGCATGTGAAGACCATGAACGGGCCGGTGAATCTGGACAACATCCAGAACGGGCACGTTGAGGTGGACTCGTTGAGCGGAGAGGTTACGATGAGGGGCGTGAATGGCCCGCTGGTGCAGGTGGTTTCGACGAGCGGCAAAATCAACTACATTGGTGACTTCGGCAACAGCGGCGAATACCGGCTGACCAGCCACAGTGGCGACATTGAAGCGACCATTCCGGAGTGGACTTCCGCCGACGTGAGCGCCCGCTCCGTACGCGGAGAAGTACACGACGATATTCCGCTGCAACCGAAAAACCATACCTGGTTTCCGGTCGATAAGGGACGTGCCTTCGCAGGTACCATGGGCAGAGTAGCGGTGTCCTCCACGGTAGTGCTGCGCACCTTCAGTGGTAAAATTCACCTCAGAAAACGCTCCGAAAACAAATAAAGAAAACGAAGCGAAAACCGGATCGGCGCAAACGCTCTGCTCAAGGCCCGGCCAAAACGACGGGGGCTGGTGTGGTTGGCCGCAAGCCTGCAGCCAGGCGCCGGAAGACGGGACCGCGGGCTGTAATCCTGATCGGATTCATGGGCGCCGGCAAGAGCAGTGTGGGCCGGGCTTTAGGTGAGCGGCTGGGCTGGACGTTTGAGGATCTCGACGAGCGCATTGAGCGGCGTGAGCGGCGTAAGGTGCATGAAATCTTCCGTGATTCTGGGGAACCGGCGTTTCGCCTTGCGGAACTTGCAGCCTTAAAGGAATTGTTGAGTGAGTTGCGTGCCGGAACAGAAAGAATCGTAGCCCTCGGCGGTGGCGCCTTTGTGCAGAAGCACAATGCGCGGCTGATCAACGCTGGAGGCGTTCCCACGGTATTCTTAGACGCGGGCGCGGAAGAATTGTGGCGGCGTTGCCGGCAGCAGGCAGAAGAGCAAGGAATTGAGCGTCCTCTACTCAGCAGCCTGGAAAGCTTTCGGGAGCTTTACGAGACACGGCGGCCGGATTACTTGAAGGCATCGTTTAGGCAGGAGACCGGCGGGAAGACCGTCGAGGAGATTGCGGCAAAAGTAGTTCAAGCTCTGGGCCTGGGGCGAAGCCGTGGAAGGCGAGGAGAAAAGCAGTGACTCTGATGGCGCGGATCCAATGGGGAACGGTGGCGGTTCTAGCGTGCGCGGCTTTGTTATACGCCGGCGACAAGAAGGACAGGCCGAAGCAGGCGGGCCCGCAAGAGGTCGATTCGGGCTCGTTCGGCGTCTTCGTCAGGGGCCAACGCGTGGTCACTGAAGCTTTCAGCGTGCAGCAGGACAACGGCATCAGCGTAGTGAAGTCGCAATTAAAGGAAACTGGCGGTTCGGCTTCCTCCGGTCAGAGGTCGGAGTTGCAGATGACTGACAGCGGGGAGTTGGTTCGTTACGAATGGAGCGATGGCAGCGGTTCGCTGGTGGTAACGCCTAACAATGAATTCCTTCTGGAAAAGATCACTACCGCGGCCTCTTCCAAGCCGGCCGAGCAACCGTTTCTGATGCCGAGCACGTCAGCGATTCTGGACAACAATTTTTTTATACACCGTGAAGTGCTGGCATGGCGGTATCTGAAGACGAACTGCAGCAGCGAGAGCGGGGAATTCCGGTGCAAGAAGGATCCGGGGGAGTACGGCGTCCTGGTGCCGCAAGATCGTACCTCGATGCGGGTACGCCTGGAACTGGTGGGAAGAGAAAAAGTTACAATTCGGGGAACGGAGCGGGAGCTGTTACGGCTGAACTTGTTGGGCGAGTCATTCTCCTGGGCGCTTTGGGTGGATGATAAGGACCAGTTCAAGCTGATGCGGGTGCTGATTGCCGACGCTAATACCGAAGTAGTGCGGGACTAGCGAGGACGCGGCAATGGCGCGAAACTTTATTCAGAGCGCAGGTGGGCCACGATGCCGGTGACAGATGGACGTACGGCGCGGGTTCTGATCACGGTGCTGCTGTTTGCGCTGGGACTGGGGTTTCTCTACGTGGCGCGGCAGACCCTGATGGCCTTCCTTTTTGCCATTTTCTTTGCCTACCTGATGAGTCCTGTGGTGTCGCACCTGGAAAAACTCCTGCATGGGCGCGGGCGCGCCATTGCGGTTATTTATCTGTTGTTGCTGGGTTTGGTGGTGCTGTTTTTCGTTTCCATGGGACCGCGGATCGGCCGCGAAGGGGCGCGCCTGGTTCAATCGCTGCCGGCCTTGGGTCAGCTAAGCTCCGGACAGATCGCGGAACAACTGGGCCAGCAACATGGCTGGAACGGCAAGGCAGTCGATCTGCTTCGGGACTATCTCGCCAGCCATAGCGACGAAATCGTCAAACTGGCGCAGACCGTGGGACTGCACGTGGCGGATGTGGCGAAGCAGGCGTGGCTGCTGGTGGTGGTTCCGCTCTTGTCGATTTTCTTTTTGAAGGATGGGCTCGCCTTCAGCGAAATCCTGCTTGATTTGGTCCAGTCGCGGCTGCAGCGCGAACTGCTGCAGGGCGTGCTCAGCGACCTGAACCAGATGCTGGCCCATTTCATCCGCGCACAACTCACGCTGGCGGCGCTGACGATGGCAATGTATTCGGGGGGGCTCGGTCTGATGCGGGTGCCGTACGCGCTGGTGCTGGGGACGGTGGGCGGGTTGCTGGAATTTATTCCGGTGGTAGGACCGCTGGTGGCCGCAGTCACTATCGTGGGCGTTGCCTTGCTGATGGGTTACAAGCATTGGCTGGTGCTGATCGTCTTTCTAGGCATCTGGCGGCTGATCCAGGATTACGTATCGTCGCCGCGCATCATGGGCCACAGTATGGAACTGCATCCCCTGGCGGCAATTTTTGGCGTGATGGCGGGTGGCGAGGTAGCCGGTATTCTGGGTATTTTTCTTTCCATTCCGGTGATGGCGAGCTTGCGGATTGTCTTCCGGCGCTGGCGGCTGTATGCGCAGAAAAGGAAATTCGGCCCGCTCAATGAATACGTGCGGGACAGCCAGGTTGGGCA
>PLKR01000352.1:0-7294 GCA_003140655.1 Acidobacteriaceae bacterium
CACCCATGATGAAGTCTGCGGAATATGCCATTGCCGAGCGCGATGGCCTGACCATCCACTTCATGAAAGCCGCATCCGAAGAAGTCATGCGCTGCGTCCGTGGCCATACCGAGATCTACATCGAGGTTTCCAACATCGCGTCGCTGTGGGAGCACGTGAAGACGTTCAAAGACCGGCACAAAATTCGCGATTTATTCGACCGAGACTACGGCATGACCGAGTTCCACATCGGCGATCCCAACGGCTGTCTGGTCTTTGTCGGGGAGCCAACGCACGAGCGAAAGCAAGCTTAGAGACATGAAGGCGATTGGCTGAGATTTGACTTAGGCCCAATCCTTCCACTAAATTCCTCACACCACTATTTTCCAGTTCTTTGAAATATCCTTCGGTTTGCGCGTCTTTGCCCCATAGCAAAGACAGGGAAGCGGGTGCAATTCCCGCGCTGCCGCGCAACTGTAAGCGAGAAAATCGCAGCCGTCCACTGGGAGAATTCCCGGGAAGGCCGTCTGCAAATCCGGACGCTCCGGCCAATTGCTAATTGCCAATTGCTGCTCGACGCATCCTCACTCGCAAAGCCAGGAGACCGGCGTAAACCGTCCAACTTAACCCCTTTCGCGTGAAAAGGAGGATGGTTATGCGTGCACTTTGCGTTTCGTTGTTGCTTTTCGTTGCTCTCGCGGCAGCATCCGCTGCCGATCTCAAGGTCAAAGTCATCGATCCCCAATCCGCCGCGGTCTCCGGCGCGCAAGTTTCCTTGTTTTCAAAAGGGACAGACACTCCCCTAAAGATTGCCACGTCTTCGGCCGAGGGAATTGCCATCTTCAACGAGTTGTCCCCCGGCAACTACCAGATTCAAGTCCTGGCTCCGGGCTTCGCTCCGCAGACCGAAGACGTCGCCGCCCATTCCGACGCGATCACGATCCAACTGCATCTCGCCACAGCGTCGGAAACCGTAGTCGTGACTGCGACCAGAACGCTGGTGCCAGCCGGAGAAACCGGCGCCAGCATCTCAACTCTGGAGAACGCACAACTGGAAACCATGCAGCCCATTGCCGCCGCCGATGCTGTTCGCTTTCTCCCCGGCGCCGTGGTGAATACCGCGGGCCAGCGCGGAGGCATATCGTCGCTGTTCGTGCGCGGCGGCGAATCCACCTACAACAAGGTGATTGTCGATGGTGTTGCCATCGATAACCCGGGCGAAACGTTTGATTTTGGCACTCTGCCTTTGGCGCAAGCGGATCGCCTGGAATTTGTGCGGGGCACGCAGAGCACTCTGTACGGCTCCGATGCCATGACCAGCGTCGTGCAGGTTTGGACGCGCACCGGAAGCACTCCGGTCCCTGAACTCCGCTTTGGCGCCGATGGAGGAAATTTCGGAACGGCCAGCGGCTACGCATCTCTGGCCGGCGCCCACGAACGCTTCGACTACGACCTGTTCGGCAATCAATTCAACAGCAACGGGCTGGGCGTGAACGATGGGTACTCGGATTCGCTTCAGGGCGCGAATGTCGGCATGGCTATTACCGATCACGCCGCGCTGCGCCTGCGGGTTCGCCACTCCAACAGTCAGACCGGTTTACCGGGGGAGTGGAATTTCAACGGCGATCCGCTCCTCGCTCCCGACCCCAGCGAATCGTCGCATTTGAACAGCCTGCTCGGCAGCGCGGAGCTCACTGTGGCAGCGCCTTCGGGGTGGCAGCACCGCTTGACCGGCTTCGACTATCTCTACCGCTACACCGACGTGAACCTGAACAGCAATCCCGCCAGCTACGACTCGTTTCCTGATACCTACGACACCCACGTCAACCGCGTGGGATTCGAATATCAAGGCGATTATTCCGAGCGGAAGTCAGCCCATTTCGCGGCTCACACCACCTTTGGATATCGCATCGAGAATGAGACCGGCGTCGTGAACGATCTGGATTTCCCTCCCGCCGCTCCCGGGCAACGTTTGGATCAGGACGCATATCTGCAACAGCAGCTTGCCTGGGGCAGGCTCTCGGCGATCGCGGGTGGACGTTTCGTTCACAGCAGCGCATACGGCAATACAGGAGTGCCGCGGGTTGCGCTTACTCTGCTTGCATTACGCGGCGGAGAACTGTTTTCGGGCACTCGCGTGCGTTTTTCCTATGCCACCGGATTCATGGAACCTGCCCTCTACGAAACCTTTGGTGAGTCTGCGTATGGCTACGCGCCGAATCATGGCCTGTTGCCGGAGCGCACTCGAGCCTTTGAAGCCGGCTTCGAGCAGAAATTGTTCGCCGGCCGCTATGCCCTGAACGCAACCTACTTCAACAATCTTTTCCATGATCAGATTGAGGCCATACCCACCCCGACGGGCGAGTACCAGTTCTTCAACCTGAAACAATCTTTCGCTCAGGGCGCCGAAGCTGAGCTGCAAGGCAGGATCAGCTCGAGATTGTCGCTGACCACGGCCTACACCTATACCTCGACTGAGATACTCGAAAATCCGGAATGTACGCCGGCAAATCCTTGCAGCTTTCCGTATGCCCCGGGAGATCCCTTGCTGCGTCGCCCCAAGCATTCGGCAACAACCCTGCTGAGTTATCTGGGAACGCGGTGGGGTGGAAACCTGAGTGGAAGCTTCGTAGGTCCGCGCCCCGATTCCGATTTCGATGGCTTCAACATCGGCCACGCCGCCGGCTACGTCCGTGCCGACCTCGGCGGATGGTATGCCATCAACTCCCGCGTCACCGCCTATGCGAACGTCGAGAACGCCCTCGACCGCCGCTACAACGAAGTCGTCGGCTATCCCGCCCTGCCCGTCAACTTCCGTGCCGGGTTTCGCTTTCGCATCGGAGGAGAATAAATCAGGAAGGGACTGAAATCGTGGGGACAGCCGCCTCGTGTCATGGAACTGAACACGCCTCGGCTGTCCCGCCGAGCGCAGCGAGGCGGATCTCAGGCTGACGGAAAACTGACTTTGTCTTGGAGTAGAGCAGCGGTGGCGCCGCGAAAACAGGTTTGTTCAACTGACCTTCTCGGGCTCCCTCACCATCGCAATCGGCATGGACGCGGCCATCTTTCCGCCGAAATACTTCGTCCGTGCCAACAACAGTTTCTCGATGTCAACCCCGGTCAGCGGCTGCTGCCGGCCCAGCAGATGCGTAACCAGCGCAATCTGCGCAAAGTGTTCCACCGTTTCCATCTTCATGTAAGCGTGCTCGATGGTATCTCCGAAGGTCACTACGCCGTGATTCGACATCAGAATGGCGTCATAGTGTGGCACGTACGGCTCCAGCGTCTGCGCCAGCTCCGACGTCCCTGGCGTGCCGTAGCGCGCCAGCGGAATGCATCCCAGCCCCATCACCACTTCGCAGACCAGAGGTTCGGTCAGTGCCATGCCGGCAGCGGCGAATCCGGTTGCGGTCGGCGGGTGCGCATGCACGATCGCCTGAATGTCGGGCCGGGTGCGGTAAATCAGCAGATGCATCCCGATCTCGCTGGTCACATTCCGCCGTCCCGCCACCCGCGTGCCCTCCAGGTCCACGATCACCATGTCCCCGGCTCGCATCGCCCCCTTGCTCACGCACGTGGGCGTCACCAGGATCCGCTCCCGGTCCAGCCGGACTGAGAGATTACCGTCCATCGCCGCCACGAATCCGCGCTCGTGCAGCATGCGCCCGTAACGAACAATTTCTTCTCTGTGTTTTCGTTCAGCGGACATGGAAATACTCTCTCGGGGGAGGAGTGACGACCAAGCGGCAAAAGTTACAGCCCCCGCATATTACCGCACTTGGCTCAAACAGACAAACAAAGTTTATCAAAACCGGCAAATAGAATGTCCCAATACCGGTCGAAAGGTTGACTGTGTCTATGCCTGATCTTCCCCTTGATTCCCCCCTATAATCGGACACCGTGTTGGTTTCCGACTTCAACTTCCATCTTCCCGACGACCTCATTGCCCAGGAACCCCTCGCCACTCGCGACGAATCCCGCATGCTCTATTTGCAGCGAACCGGCGGCCGCTATTCCGACCGCCGGTTCCGCGACTTTCCGGACCTGTTGCAGCCCGGCGATCTGCTGGTTTTCAACAACACCCGCGTCTTTCCAGCGCGGCTCTATGGACGCCGCGAAGGCGCCCGCGATGTCCTCCCCGGCCGCATCGAGGTTTTGCTCACCCGCCAGCTCTCCACCCAGCCCAACGATTGGGAATGTCTGGTTCGGCCCGGCCGCAAGATCGGCGTCGGCGAATGGCTGTTCTTTGGCGAGCGCAATCGCAATCTCGGCGAACTGCAAGCCCAGGTCTTGAGCCGAGGGGAATTCGGCGAGCGCCACATCCGCTTTCAGCCCCCCCAGGGTAAGGACGACAACTTCTTCGCCACTCTCGATCGCATCGGCCACGTCCCCCTCCCGCCTTATATCCAACGGCCGGATTCCCTCCGCGATCGCGAGCGCTACCAAACCGTTTATGCCGAGCACCGTGGATCAGTAGCAGCCCCCACCGCCGGCCTTCATTTCACACCGGAAATCCTCGACCGCATCCGCCACCGCGGGATCGAGACTGTCGATATCACCTTGCACGTCGGCCTGGGGACTTTTCAGCCCATCCGCGTCGAGCGCGTCGAAGATCACCAAATCCATTCCGAGCGTTACTCCATCTCCGCCGCCGCTGCCTCCGCCATCAACCATGCGCTCCGTGCGTCGCGTCGTGTCATCGCCGTCGGCACCACCACCGTTCGAACCCTCGAACACGCGGCCCGGCTCGGCGCAGGATCTGTCGTGGCAGGCCCGGCCGCCGCCGATCTCTTCATCTATCCAGGTTTTGAATTCAAAGTGGTCAAGGCGATGCTAACCAATTTCCACCTGCCCCAATCCACTTTGCTCATGCTGGTCTGCGCTTTCGGGGGACGCGAAAACGTCCTGCGCGCCTACGAACACGCAGTCTGCGAGCGCTACCGCTTCTATTCTTATGGAGACTGCATGTTCATCGAATAAAATCCTCTATGCTCCCCTGTGTTTAGTTTTTTCTCACCCCACGAATGCCCCACCCGCTGCGGTATACTCTTCCGGGAGAAGTCGATGACCACTGCGACAAAGCAGGTTTCGATCCACAATCTTGTCGCCGAACTCCGCAAGTTTCCCGAAGCCGCCTTTGATCACACCGAGCAACTCCGCAGATTCCTTCAGGCCGCCCGGGTCGAGCCCGACTCTTTGTCGCCCTATCTCACGTGGGACCGCCAGCACTACACCCGCAACCTGATCGACAAGACTCCTCTCTACGAGTTAGTTGGCATCTGCTGGGAGGTCGGCCAGGCCAGTTCCGTCCACAACCACCGCGACCAGAACTGCTGGATGGCCGTCCCCATCGGCCGTTTGCTGGTCGAGAACTTCCACGTTGTGCATCAGGACATCGTTCTCGGCAAATGCACCATCCAGGCCGCCGAAACCGTCGAGATGAATGTGTCGCACCCTTGCGCCGTCGACCCGCTCGAACCCGTCCACCGAGTCTTCAATCCGCGTGAGTTCAATCAGCGCGCCGTTAGCCTGCACGTATATTCGCGCCCCTTCGACACCTGCGTCGTTTACTCCGCCGAGCAGGGAACCTGCGGCGAAATCCAACTGCACTACACCACCCAGTACGGAAAACCAACGTAACTTCCGCAGCTGGAAAACCTGTTGGTCACCAGAACTCCTCGGGTTAACTTACCGAGTGGGGAGGTTGATGCCCGCATGTTAAAGGGACTTGCGTGCCTGTTGATGGGAGCCGCCCTGGTAGGGGGCTATTCTTATTACCACAACCGCCCTTCCGCTCCGAAGGCTCAGACCACCGAACAGGCTGAGGAAACTGAAGCTAAACCCGACGCTCAAGACTCAAGCAAGACGGTCGCGGCTGTAGGAGCGCTCGCCCAGTGGTTGCAGAACTCGAAGCCGGAGCAGGCTCCCGAAGATCGCCCCGCGCGAAAGCCGCATCCCAGCGATCACATTGCGGAATCCCCGGTCGGCACCAGCACCGCCATCGTGAACAGGACGTTCGCTATGTCAGCCCCCGCAAAGTTTTCTTTCGAAATTCCACCCCACGCTGTCAGCCCTCAACTGCACGGAACCTTTCGTTCGTTTGTGCGGCAGGCCGGGATTCAATCCAGCGACGAAAACGCGGACGTCGATCTTCTCCTGATGAATGGGGAGCAATACGCAGACTTTCTCCGTGGCCAACCCGCCGTCACGGTTTACTCCGTGGACTCTTCCCATGATCAGGACGTGAGCTTCGGCCTTCCCGCCACTCTGGATCGACCGGTGCAGTACTATCTGGTTTTCCGCAACAGTTCCAGCAGCGCGGCGAAGAAGGTGGTACAGGCAGATTTCCAGGTCGACTTCTAGCCGTATTCTTTGAACAACTCTGATTTTGCGTGGCGCTGCGCTTCCAGCGCGCGATTGCTGACCACTTGCTAATCCGGACTTTAGCCCCTGAGGTAACCTGAGCGGAACGGATTTCTGCTGCCCGCGTCGGCTGCTAAACTACTGCCTTGCCCCCGCGAACAAAATCTCCGCAACCTGAATCCAGCGCCACGCNNATGGCGCGCCAGCGCTCCATGTCCACCAAAGCCGGACTTCCCACCGCCGCCGTCTACGTCTTCGTCAACATGCTGCGCAAACTGCGCGACGATTTCTCCCCCGCCTATCTCGCCGCCGTCTTCGATGTCGCCGCCCCGACCTTCCGCGATACTCAGGCNNGTCGAATACAAAGGCTACAAAGCCAACCGCGCCGCCATGCCGGAGGATCTCGCCCAGCAGATTCCCTACATCCGCCGCGCCCTTGAAGCCTACCGCATCCCCATCCTCGAACTCGCCGGCTTCGAGGCCGACGATGTCATCGGNNGACGACGTTCAGATCCTGAATCCTCCCAAGGACAATCTGATCTGCGACGCCGCCAAGGTCGAAGAAATTCTCGGAGTCCCTCCCGAGCGCGTCATCGATATCATGGCCCTCCGCGGCGATGCCATCGACAATATCCCCGGAGCCCCCGGAATCGGCGACAAAGGCTCTGTCGAAATCATCAAGCGCTTCGGCACCGTCGAGCAGGCGCTCGACCGCGCCAACGAAGTAGAGAAGAAAACCTACCGCGAATCCCTACAGAACAATCGCGACACCATCCTCTTCAGCAAGAGCATGGCTACCATCGACACCAACGTTCCGGTCGAGTTGAATGTCGAAGCCATGCGCGCCGGCGAGCCCGATCTAGACCTACTCCGCCAGCTTTTCACCGAACTGGAATTCACCTCGCTCCTGAAGGAATTACTGCCCGAGGTTCAGGTCACCGAAGCTCACTAC
>PLKR01000352.1:7299-11163 GCA_003140655.1 Acidobacteriaceae bacterium
ACCGCAGTCAGGAATGCTTGCGCTCACCGACGACTCGCTCCCGGCTCCGTCCCCCGAGCCCGCGGCCCGTCGCATAGCCATCTCCGGAGCCGCAGGCTCCGCCGTCGTCGTCAAACTGGACTCCAGCGGCGCAGCCGCAAAACTACGCTCAGTCTTGACCACCGCGTCCACGCCCAAGTCCGTCCACGATTATAAAGCCGCGATTCACGCGCTCGATCCCCTGGGCATCCCTCTGCAAGGCGTGCAGCACGATCCCATGCTCTACTCCTACCTCCTCGACCCCACCTATTCCTCGCATCGCCTCGCGGACGTCGCCCTCCGCCGCTTCAATCTCAAGCTNNCTCTACGAAGAAATGGATCTGCCGCTAGTTCCAGTTCTAGCCCGCATGGAACAAGCCGGAGTAAAAATCGACACCGCGGCGCTTGCAAGAATGTCAACGGAACTCGAACGCGAAATTACGGTCAAAGAAAAAGAGATTCACCAGATCGCCGGTGCCCCGTTCAATGTCGGCTCTCCACGACAACTCGGCGACGTTCTCTTCAACAAGCTGAATCTTCCCAAGCCCGTGAAATACGGCAAGGGCCGCACTATCTCAACCGCCGTCGATGTTCTCGAAACTTTGGCGGAAGAACATCCCATCGCCAGAAAAGTTCTCGACTACCGTCAGCTCACCAAACTGAAGTCCACCTACGTCGACACTCTGCCCGCGTTAATCAACCCAGCCACCGGACGCCTGCACACCACCTTCGGCCAAACCGGAACCGCCACCGGACGCCTTTCCTCTGCCAATCCGAATCTGCAAAACATTCCCATCCGCACNNCTCACCGCCGATTATTCGCAGATCGAACTCCGCCTGCTAGCCCACTTCTCGCGTGATCCGCTCCTGGTCGAAGCCTACCGCCGCGGCGACGACATCCACACCCTGACTGCCTCGCAAGTGTTCGGAGTCCCGCCGTTAATGGTCACCCCAGACCACCGCCGCCAGGCCAAAGTAGTGAACTTTGGCATCGTCTACGGCCTTTCCGCCTTCGGCCTGTCGCAGAATCTCGGCATCGAGCCCGCCGAAGCCAAGCTCTTCATCGCCAACTATTTCGAGAGGTACAAGGGGGTGCGCGCCTTCATCGACAAAACGCTCGAAGAAGCCCGCCGCGACCTGAAAGTAAAAACCCTCCACGGCCGCATCCGCCCCATCCCAGACATCAACAGCAAGAATTTCGCGCAGCGTGGCTTCGCCGAGCGCACCGCAGTAAACACTCCGCTGCAAGGCACCGCCGCCGACTTGATCAAAGTGGCAATGATACGCATCGACGAGGCGTTGCAAGAACGCGGATTGAAATCGAGAATGACCCTGCAAGTCCACGATGAATTAGTCTTCGAAGTCCCAGAAAAAGAAGTGGAAACAATGCAGGATCTGGTCAGAGAGCAAATGGAAAAAGTCCACACGCTAGCAGTTCCACTGCTAGTCGAAATGGAAGTGGGCCCCAACTGGAGAGATTTAGATTAGGTGCATATTATGACCCGCGCGTTTTCCTGGATGTTCTGCGTATTCTTCTTCGGTGTGTTCTCTCTCTCTGCAGGTGCAGGAGAGGCCCTACCGGCCCATGGCCTGTGGGTCTGGAAAAACCCACCTGTTGTGGATGCTCCTCAGGGCGCTGAGAAGTTGCGGGATTTCTGTCGATCCCAGGGCATCAACGAAGTCTATGTATCGTTCTCCCCGAATGGCGATGCGTCGGAGGAAGGCCGCCTCGCTCACCTCATTGCTCTTCTTCATCGATCGAACATTCGAGTCGAAGCCCTACTTTCGAGCGAAAACGCCGACGAACCGGGCAAACACCGGGAAAAGCTTCTGGAGCGCGTTCGGGCGATCGTGCAGTTTAATCGAAACCACCCGGCGGACCGGTTCGACGGCATTCACCTCGATATCGAACCACAACAACGCCCGGAGAACAAAGGCCCGGGCAACCTCAGATTTCTGCCCGGTCTCGTGGATGCGTACCGTGCCGTGCGCGCTCTCGCCGAACCCGCCCATCTCACCGTCAACGCGGATATTCAGAACAAGCTTCTCAAGGGCAGCCTCGCCGAGCGAAGATTGCTCCTGTCATCACTGCCCCGGCTCACTCTGATGCTCTACGAACTGAGCAGTCCCAGCGACGGAGAAACGGTCGAAAAGAAGAAGGAAAAACTTCAGGCTGCCAGCCAGAAATTCCTCGACATGGCCTACGCAGGTTTGCCCGATCCAAATCTGGCAAAGATGGTCATAGCGCTGCGCACTCCAGATTACGGCGAACTACTTCCGAAGATGCTCAACACATTGGACGAATCGAACCGCGAGAACCAGCACTACGGAGGATGGGCGCGACACTCTTACAACGATTATTTGAAAGCGGGAAAGTAGATGTGTGGGTCGGACACTCTTGTCGGACAAATGCCCGCGATACAATGACTTCATAGGAGTGAGGAAGTCATGGTCCAGGACGGCATGCTAATTAAAGCTCCTGGGAGCGGATTCAAATCCCTTCTCGACCGCTGTATTCAGAAGGGTTCTGCAGGAATACCGCTCTGGAGAGCCTCCTGCGTTCAGCCGGAAATACGCGGAGAAGTGGCGAAACGAGTTCATAAATTTCCCACGGATAACCGTCAATGCGGAGACCACTAGAATCTGAGGATGAGCCATGTTATACTAAAATATAACTAGGAGAACCGTCATGCACACCACCAACTTGCGCAAGGTCGGCGGTTCGGTCATGTTGGCCGTCCCGCCCGCGCTGCTCAACGTCCTGCAATTGCAGCCTGGCGCCAAAGTCGGCATCGCGGTCGAACGCGGCCGTCTCGTCGTAGAACCACGTCAGCGTCGACGGTATACCCTGCACGAACTGCTGGCGCAATGCGGTCCCAAGGCGCGTCACTCGAAACGAGCCTCGAAACAAGAACGAGAATGGCTCGCTAGCAAACCCGTAGGCGGCGAGCTCATTTGATGGAGCGAGAGATGAAGCGGGGCGAAATCTGGCTCGTCAGTCTCGACCCCACGTCCGGCCACGAGCAAAAGGGCCGCCGCCCGGTGCTGATCGTTTCCCCTGACCCTTTCAACCGGGTCACCAAAGTCCCCGTAGTTCTGCCGATCACGAGCGGCGGTAATTTCGCCCGAATGGCAGGCTTTGCCGTGCCCTTGACGGGAGCCGGAATCAAAACGACGGGGATTATCCGCTGCGACCAGCCCCGCGCTCTCGATCTCGCCGCGCGCGGAGGGCGGAAGCTGGAAAGCGTTCCAGACGCAATCATGGAAGAGGTGCTGGCGAGGATATCGCCGATTTTCGAGTGAGTTCCTTAAACCCCCAGCGCCTTCTGAATCTCCCCCGCAATCCCCGTCGCAAGCGCCTGCATCCGCTCCTCCGACTCCGCCTCCACCATGACCCGCGCCAGCGCCTCGGTCCCCGAATACCGCACCACCACGCGCCCATTCCCATCCAACTCGCGCTCGGCAGCTTCAATGGCCCGTCGTATTTCAGGCACCTGAGCAAACGGAACTTTCTCCCGCACCCGCACATTCTGAATCTTCTGCGGAAACACTTTCAGGTCGCTAACCAACTCAGCCAGCGACTTGTGCGAACGCGCGATCACATCCATCACCCGCAACGCAGTCAATAGACCATCGCCGGTAGTTGCATCTCCATCGCGAAAAATAATGTGCCCCGACTGCTCTCCGCCCAGAGTCGCTCCGGTTTTGAGCATCTCTTCCAAAACATATTTATCCCCCACATTCGCCCGCAACATTCGAATCCCCGACTTCTTCAGCCCGATCTCGACTCCCATATTCGACATAGTCGTAGCCACCACAGTCGACCCAGTCAATTTACCCCGCTCC
>PLKR01000015.1:0-4276 GCA_003140655.1 Acidobacteriaceae bacterium
GCCCCTGACCCCGTTCCTGACTGCCGTTCCCGACGCCGTACCTCGCGCCACGAATTACCCACTCCGTTTATACTGGTGCGAATGACCAGATGCGTTGATTGCGGGTCGGCGCGCATTGCCGAGCAGTGCCCTTCGTGCGGGCTCACCTCCGCCGCAGCCGAACTGGTATTTCGCCGCCGGCTGGTGAATCGTACCGCGGTGTTCCTGGTGGGCTCGCTGGCGTTTCCGTACGTCAGCCAGATTTATCCACCGCTCGATCTGGATTTGATGCTGGTGTTCTTCGGTTTGCTTTTCTTTGTGGCTTTGACGCTGGCGATTTTTCTGGACCGTCGTGCGCGCAATCGCCAGGAGCTAGAAGTTCTCAAACGCATCTATGCCGGTTTTATTCCTTTGCCCTGGCTGTTGGCCGCGGCGCTATTCCTGAATGGCAAGTTCGACTCTCCAAAAAATATCGTGTATCACCCCACGGTGGTCGAAAANNATGCGCGGCAGCCGGCGTCTTTTTGTGGACGGCTGGCGCGCCGGCCAGAAGATCGAGCGGCTGCCGGTCGACGCCGATGATTTCGACCGTTTTCAGGATGGCGACGCCGTGGTGGTCGCTGTGGAACCCGGCGTCCTCGGCATCCCCTGGTTTTACGGTGTCTATCGGCGCTGAGCGTCTAAAATTTAGTAAAGGGACTTGCCGTCCGGGCGCATCGGCAGTTGCAGTTCTACTATGGCGCCTTGTTTGGGCAATCGGAATCGCACGCGATCCATCGTACCCACGTTGCGTTCCTTCCATTCGCTGATGTCCAGGGGCTCAGACGGTTTGTCGGAAAACGACCAGGCCACCCAGTCCGTTTCTGTCTTCACCGTGGCCGGGTCGATATCGTAGACTTCCTGCTCATTGAGATCGATTAGCAAGTAGCGCTTCCACATTCTCAGAAGCAACACTCCGCGCTTATCGGTGTGATACATATTCCAGGATTTCGGCGGGCCATCATTCAATTTAACGATGGCGAACTCCACGGATTTCCANNCCAGACCGCCTTGTTTTGCGCGTGAATTGCCACAGGCATACAAGACGTAACGAGCAAGACGGCAATGGCGCGGAGAAGATGAGTCATCGGAAGTTTGCGGGGTTTTGGCAACGCTGATCGCTGGCGCATGTGCAGCGCTCGTCCAATCTCACTCCCTCTGTTTTTGAAACAATAGCAAAACGAAGGAGTTGCAGCGAGTATGTGGTCCCGCATCCGGAGCCGCACGCGGAAAATCAGGAGTCGCCGAAATTACTCTGCGTATTCGGCTTGGCCACCAATCGTCTCTATGTGAACCTTCAGCTCGTACAAAGCTGCGCCTCTCCTACTGCCTGCGATTCCGATTCATCCAAAGTCAGGACCCTTACCCGGATTGTTGCTATTTTTTTGGCGCGCGCGGGAGTTTGTTGTAGTCCTTGATATACGCGCGGAGGCCGAAGGTCGGAGTAATTTTGCAATAGCCGGTGACGATCTGGTCTTTAAAGCGATCCTGATTCCAATCGAGCGGGTCTCCGGGGTCCAAATCAAGAACGGTGATGTCGGCGTCATCCATGGTCAGCTTGCCGAACCGAATCCGGCCGCCCCTGAACGACATGTAGTTGCCTTTTTCCATCGCGGGCGCGCCATCGGGTGTACCGAAAATGGTGACGAACTCGTTGTTCTCAATGCGTGCGGCGGTCACGAAGCCTTGAATGCGCGGCGGAGGCAGCAGTTTGCTCATGTCCAGAATTACGTCGTCCTTGTCCATGTCGATGCCGGGCACTTTGCTGGTGTTCAGGATGTTGGCGAGATCGATCCCCAGCAGATTCATGAGGCCCTTCACTGGCACGCGAAGGGCTTTGACCTTTTCGATATGAATACGGATCCTGCCGTCGCTGGTGGTGCTGAGCGATCCGACGTTCTCAAACGGAATGTCGCCCTTGCTGTGGAGCCGGCCTTTTACGCGCAGGCGGTCGCCTTCGATGGTGATCGAAAGGTTTTTGAACGGGGCGTCGGGCTTGGCGAAGACGTAGGTGTTCATAACGCTGGCCAGCGCGACGGGCGACACGCTGATTTTCGCGTGCGTGACGCGAACCTCGAAAGAGCTTTTGTCGTCGAATACGGGCATGGAATTTGTTCCGAGGGGCACGAGTTCGCCGGTCAGCGTCTCGATGTGGGCCGCCACGCCTTCGGAGAAATGAAAGAGGACGTTGTGCATTTGACCCTGCACGGCGTGACTTTGTTCCTTCGCGACTGGCGACGGAGTTGGGGTCGTGGTTTCCACCACGGGCTTCTCAGCCGGAGAGGCCGGCGGATGGGAGCAAGCGACACCGAGCAACACGATGACGCCTAGGCCAAAGGTGCGCCATCCGGTCAACCGGCCAATTTCGAGACTTGCTGCGAACAGCTTACCGGTGAACTTCATGTTTAGCTCCGTGGTGGGCACTGGTCATAGGCATCTGATGCCATTAGTGTGACAAAGGCGTTGCGCAACAGCACGCGCTAGCGGCAAGTGCACACCGCAGGAGCGCGAAGACCCTTCGGTAGGTATAATCCCAGCGATGCTTTCGGCTACGGCACTCAGCAAACGCGTGTATCGCATGGTCGTGCGAGTATTCCCGCAGTGCGCGATGCTTTCGCAGGCGGTAGCCTATAATTTATTTCTGGCTTTTTTCCCCACCCTGCTCATCGCCGTGGGCATTGCCACCAGCCGCATCGGAGGAAAGACCAGCCTGCTCGATCTGATCACCGACCTGACACGTTTCCTGCCGCCCGGGAGCCAGCAAATCGTGGCGCAATTCCTGGTAAAACGCGGCCCGGATGCCTGGAAAATCGCTCTGGTAGGCTGGGCGGGCACGCTCCTGGCGGGCACGCAGGTGATGAGGCTGTTGATGGACGGCATTCACTTGGTTTACGGCGATGAAGATCGGCCCGGTTTCANNTGGTGGTACGGCAGGGAGTTCGGGCTTTCCACGCCGCATCTGGGCGTTTGGAGCGTGTTTTTTCCCGCCGCGGCGATCATCCTGGCGGCCGTCTCGCTTACGGTGATTTATCGTGTGGCGCGGCCCTACGAGGAGAGGCTCCGCAATGTCCTTCCCGGAGCCATGGTGGCCACACTGCTGTGGTGGCTGGCCGACGTGCTGTTTGGTTTTTACGTGCGGCAGGTTCCCTACAGCATGGTGTATGGCGGACTGGCCGCCGTGATCGGCCTGCTGATCTGGATGCAGGTTTCCGCGATCATCATTTTTCTGGGCGCCGCCTGGAACGCCGAGCTGGCGGAAGAACGAAGAAACATCTCGCCTGATCGCCGCTAAGTGGACGAGTCGCGCTATTCAATCGTCTCCCGCGAATCACGGCGGTCGTCTTTCGCGGGTTGACAGTAATTTTACAGTTAGCACCAGGGCAGTAATGCTATGCTGTCGGCATTCGTTGGAGCCGCCGGGTGGGGCTTCAGGTTTCGTAGTATTGGGGTCCAGTGTGCCATTCCTCCTGCCGTTCGATAGCCTTAAGCGAATCGTCATTTTGTGGGTGGTTTGCGGTTCTGGCGCTGGCAGCGTGCTGGCGCAGGCGCCTCCACCGAGCGAACCCAGTTCGCCGAGCGCTCCGGCAAAACCGGACGCGGCGGTCCCCGCAGCGTCCGCCCAATCTCCTGGCGCCGAGCAACGTCCCAAAGACGAAGTTGCGACGCGCGACACGCCTGCAACCTTTCAGGTTCGCGTGAACCTCGTCCAGGTGCGCGTGGTAGTTCGCGACCAGAATGGCAAAATCGTTCCCGATCTGCATCGTGAAGACTTTCAAATCCTTGATAATCGCAAGCCGCAATTGCTTTCAACCTTTAACGTGGACACCCCGGAATCGCGGGCAGCCGCGCTTTCGGCTTCCTCGGACAGTGGCCCGGGAGCCAGCACGGGCAACTCGTCCGATCCCGAAAAAGCAGCGATGCTGGCGAAACTGCCGCAGCGCTTCGTGGCCATGGTCTTCGATGACGTGCATTTGTCCATGCAGGACGCCCTATTTGTGCGAGCAGCGGCGACGAAATTTTTTGCAACCCTGGCGCCCGCGGACCGCGTGGGTATTTATTCCACTTCAGGACAGTTCACGCAGGAATTTACGGATGATCGGGAAGTGCTGAAGAAAACTCTGCTGGCCATCCTCCCTCACGGTGCGGCCAACAGCGGATTTGAAACTTGCCCGGACATCAGTTATTACCAGGCGGACCAGATCCAGAACGTGAATGACCCACAGGCTCTGCTGGTGGCTGCGGAAGACACCGTGCAATG
>PLKR01000015.1:4293-4604 GCA_003140655.1 Acidobacteriaceae bacterium
TCCCGGCGGCTGGCGGCGATGCCGGGCCAGCGCATCATGGTCTTTGTCTCACCCGGCTTCATTCCGACTACATTGCGGACGGAAATGGCCGACCTGATCGACCGCGCCAATCACGCAAAAATCACCATCAATACGATTGACGCGCGCGGACTGTACACCCCGGACCTGGGGGACATCTCGCAACGGACCACCCTCAACCCGAAAACCGCGGGACTCGAGGCCTCCTATCGCCTCCAGGCGCAGACCGCGCAAGAAGAAATTCTCGGCGATTTGGCGTACGGAACGGGTGGCACGTGGTTTCACAATCGCAA
>PLKR01000031.1:0-3401 GCA_003140655.1 Acidobacteriaceae bacterium
CGACGTTCTCGCGATCAAATTTCCCGGCAATCCTATGTAGCGCTTGTACGCAGGATGGCGCATCGTAGCCAGGTGAGGCCGGCCAGCAGCCTGCTGGATGCAGCAGAATCCCCTGCAGAAAAGTGCTGCGCGCGTGCACCACTACATCCTGGCGACGGAGAAGCTCGCGATCGATTCCATGCGCCTTCCAGCGCGAATCAAGAACATTCATGGGAAGCTGCAGGTGCTGAATGTCCGCATTCTGCAAAGCATCGAGCGCTTCCCAGGGTTCGTAAATCGAGACGCCGAGTCTCGCAATTTTTCCCTCATCCCGAAGTTCCAGCAGATGCCGCCATGCGGCCCCCTGCCACGCACTATAGTGACGCCAATGGTGCAGGAGCAACGTCGCCAATCGGTTTGTGCCCAGTGCCGAGCACGAGTCGCTCACGCTGCGGTTGACCTCTGCCCGTACCTCGTCAGCGCTCGCATCGGGGGGAACGGAAGCCAGCGTGTCCAGTTTGGTAACGACTTCGACGCGCGAACCCCAGGCTCCAGAAAGCGCGTCGCCCAGGACTTGTTCCGAGTCTCCGTAAGCGCGGGCAGTGTCCAACGCGGTCACGCCATGCGCAATCGCTTGCCGAACCAATGCAACTGCCTCTGGTCTGCGCGGCTTACCGGTCTGATTCACGATGCCGTATTCCATCCCCAGTTGAACTGTTCCAAGTGTCATCGCACTGTGCACCCGGTCGTCAATCACTCGATACGGCACGCGGAAGGTCGATTCGCCGGGAAGCGCGCTCAGTCTTAGCGCCAAGTCCATCCAACCCGCATGGATCGGATCGTCCACCTCGCTAAACAGACGCAGAATTCTGCGGTAATCTTCGTCGTCATCGATAGTGCAACGCAGATGGCTAAGGTCAGATTGTTCAAGGCCGAGGGGAGAATAACTTCCCGAACGACAATTTCTGGCCATCCACGGCCCTACATGTTCCCGGTCATACGCATTGGTCGCGGCGGCATGGGCTTTTCGCAGTGTATCGACGAGGAACGCCTCACCGCCCAAACCATAAGGCAGGCGACTCAGCGGCGAGCCTACGCAGAGATACTCGGACCCAGACTGCAGGAAGGCAGATGTCAACTCCTGCACGAATTCGCCGTCGGGAAGCACATTGTCGCCGGTCAGCCGGATCACAACGCAATCACCCGGCAGGTCCAGCGCGGCGAAGTAATAGCGCCCCAGAACATCGTCTAGCAGGCCGCGAAACACTTCGAGGCCATGGGCCCGAATTGTTTGTGACAGACGATCGTCAGAGGACTGGTCCGAGGTGGCAACCAGAAGCTCGTGACCTCGATTAGCAGCTCGCAGGGCGGCCAACACCGCGCTCGGATAGCCCGCGACCGGAAGCAGTGCTTTCCCAGGCAATCGACCGCTGGCAGTACGCGCCTGCAATATGACAATGACTCTCATGCCTTCCAGTTCAATCTGGGTTTCTTTTCTGACCACGAAAATGGCAATCGCCAAGCGCCGTCAACCAGCGTATGAGTGGCAGGTGTTAGGCGCATCGCAGCGGTCCTGACTGGATATTCGGGTTGCGGAATAACATCTATGCCGGCACGCGAGCCTTCGCCGCGGCTACGGGCCCAATCAAATCCTGGAGTTGCTCGTGGCTCAGCCACTGTTCATTGCTGTCGCTGGTGTAGCGGAAGTCCTGCGGTAGTTCCCGGGCATGAACCCAGTTTCCTCGCTTCCACCAGGGATGCGATGGCTGGATGATATACATTTCATCCAATTCCATGGCGTTGCGTGCTTCATCCTCGGAGAGCAGTACCTCATGCAGTTTCTCTCCGGGCCGAATGCCGATGTATTCCACCGCACATCCCGGAGCGACAGCCTCGGCCAGATCGACCAGGCGCATGCTGGGAATCTTGGGCACGAAGATTTCGCCTCCATGCATCTGCTCGATCGAGCGGATCACAAAACGCACGCCGTGTTCCAAAGTGAGCCAGAAGCGGGTCATGCGAGCATCGGTAATCGTGATCCGGCCCCGCTTACGCTGCTCGAGGAACACCGGGATTACGCTGCCGCGGCTGCCGACAACGTTTCCATACCGCGCACAACTGAAGCGAGTCTGCTGCGCCCCCGCATAAGCATTGGCCTGTACGAACATCTTTTCGGCGCACAACTTCGTCGCTCCGTAGAGATTGATCGGGTTCACCGCCTTGTCGGTACTCAGCGCCAGGATGCGCTCAACTGCCTGATCGATGGCCGCGTCGATCACGTTGCGTCCGCCCATGATGTTGGTCTGGATGGCCTCGAATGGGTTGTATTCGCAAGCGGGAACCTGCTTCAACGCGGCCGCGTGCACCACCACGGTGACACCCGAAAAAGCGCGCTGCAGCCGGCCTGGATCGCGCACGTCTCCGATAAAATAGCGCAGGCTGGGATGATCGAAGCCAGAGCCGCGCATGTCATGTTGCTTGAGTTCATCGCGGCTGAATATCACCAGCCGCTTGGGATGATATTCCCGCAGCATGATTTCGACGAATTTCCTGCCAAACGAGCCCGTCCCGCCCGTCACTAGAACGACCTGTTCCTGCCAATTCATCAAACCTGCCTCAATCACTTCGTCCGTGCTTCACAGCCAATCAGGTGCCAGTCAAGCCGCAAGCGCCAGCGGCCAAACGGCAGTTCAGGATCGGTTCAGTCCAACCCGATGACGATCACTCTTCGCTCGGATTAAGGAAAGAAAAAAATGCGGCTCCATTCCTGGCTGGGGTTGACGATTGCAAGGTAGTATAGCGGATTTGCTTGCATCTGCGGGGATACTGCCATTGCACCAAAAGCGCTGCGTCCCAGATTCATCCGTGGTTTTCTCGCTAGCAATGCTAAAATATCGGCGAAACCGCTACATACTAATGCACGAAGTTCCTAGGCGATGAACCAGCCATCGAGTCGCCGGGCTCTCTTTGGACTACGGGCACCAAACCGGCCCGTTCAGCCCGAAAAAGGTTTTGAAAACTTGTTGAGGAGAATGCATGGATTCCGGACCGCTGGTGCAGGCCAATAACGCAACCGTTCGCGAAATGCAGCCGGCGGGTGCGGACTTTGGGAGGTCGATCAGCCCGCGCGTCGACCCTGAACTGCTCTCTCACGAATCGGCTCTCGGCGAATACATTCGCGTTTTGCTCAAGCGCAAGTGGACAGTTCTTGCCTGCCTAGTCACCATTCTCTCCGTGGTCGCCATCGCCAGCCTCAAGATGACGCCTATTTATGAGGCGAGCGGCAGCATCGAGATCAACAAGCCGGATTCCGGCCTGGTCAACTTCAGCAATTCTCCAACCTTCAACGTTGACTATTACGATCCCACTGAGCTGGAAACGGAAGTGATGATTCTGCAAAGCGATCTTCTGGCTCTGCAGGT
>PLKR01000031.1:3439-4263 GCA_003140655.1 Acidobacteriaceae bacterium
TCTCCCAACACGCACATCATCAAGGTGTCCTTCCGCAGTCCCGACAAGGAGTTAACCCAAAACGTGGTCAACACTTTGATGACCACCTACACCGAGAACAACTTTAAGTCCCGTTTCGACTCCACCATGCAGGCCTCCGACTGGCTTTCCAAGCAGCTTGTAGACTTGCAGATGAAAGTGGAAACCTCCCAGGAAAAACTGGTGCGCTACCAGAAAGAGCACGAAATTCTGGGCATCGACGAAAAGCAGAACATCACCACCCAGAAGCTTGATGAACTGAACAAGGCGCTGACCGCCGCGGAATCGGAGCGCATGGACAAGGAATCCGTGTATCGCCTGGTGCAGTCGGGGGATGCGGACACCATCGCGTCCGCTGCCAGCGTCCTGGACGCGGCGGGCACTGGAACCCAGTCCGCTTCGGGACTGTTGGAGATGCTCCGCACCAAGGAGGCCGATGTGAAGATCCAGGCGGCCGAACTGAGCACCCAGTTTGGACCGTCGTATCCGAAACTGGCGCAATTGAATACCCAGATCAAGGAGATTGAGGCGCAAATTCTGGCGGAAACCAGGAAGATCGCGGGTAAAATCCGCGGACAGTATATGGCGGCCCTGCAACGGGAAAACATGCTGCACGACGCTCTCGAAAAACAGAAGCAGGAGGCCAACAAGCTCAACGAGAGCGCCATTCAGTACAGCATTTTGAAGCGCGATCTCGAGAGCTACCGCACGCTCTACGAAGGACTGTTGGAGAAAATGAAGGAGGCCGGGGTCTCAGCTGGGCTCAAATCCAACAACTTCCGCATTGTGGACGTCGCCCGCGTCCC
>PLKR01000372.1:0-4191 GCA_003140655.1 Acidobacteriaceae bacterium
CCCGGATCGCCTTCGCCACCTTATGGCGCAGTTCGATGTTGAACTGCATCACCTCGCGCCGCAGATCGATGTAGCGATACTTCAGCCGCGTCTCTTCATTGGTCAGCGCTGTGTCCGAAGGCAAGAACGGTGGCAGCTTCGACTCGTTCAGAATCCGCAACTCCTCCGCCACCAGCTCCACTTCGCCGGTCGCGATGTTCTTGTTTACCGTGCTCGCATCGCGCAGCTTCACCGTCCCAGTCACGGCGATCACATACTCGTTGCGCAAAGCCTCGGTCTTTTCGTGGATCGCCGCGTCGCGCTCCGCGTTGATCACCACCTGCGTCACCCCGGTGCGGTCGCGCAAGTCCACAAAAATAAGCGAGCCCAGGTCGCGCCGCTTATTGACCCAACCCATCAAGACGGCTTTCTTGCCGGCATCGGAAGCGCGCAGCGCTCCACACATATGAGTTCGTCGTAAGTCGCCTAGAAAGTCGAGCAAGCTGTGTCCTTACAGTAAGAAATGCGGCCGAACGCCGAATCAGAGATTATAAATGGTGGGAGAACGCATTCGGCACTCAGCATTTAGCCATCCCCCGGTGCTCGACATTGGCTGAATGCTGAGTGCTGAGTGCTGAATGCTGAGTGCCCGAGCTGAATGCAGGAAGCTATGACGGTAGGAAACTTACTTCTTGCTCGCCTTCCCGTCCATCACCGTCGACCACTTCGTTCCGTCCTGCGACATATCAAACGCGAACGTGTACGACGCGGCCGACGTCATGTGCATCGTGAACCGGCCCTTCATGGTCATGCTGGCCATCTTCTCATCGTTGGTCCAGGTCCACGTGTCGCCATCGAGCGTGCCTTTTGAGTCGTCGAACTCGCCGTAGCTGTTGAACTCGCGGTATGTATAGACTTTGTCGTCGGCGGAATATCCCATCACCGACAATCCCACGCCGGCGCCCATCGAGCCTTTGTAGTCGGAGTGGCACACCAGGTAAAAGCCGCCCTCCATCCACTCGCACTTTTCAATCTCGGTCATCGTTCCGGCCGGACCCATCATGCTCGCCTTCATGTTGCCATCCAGGGTCCATGTACCCACGAACACATCCAGCTTCTTCAATTCCGGCCCCGGCTTTGGAGCCGCCGTCTGTGCCATCGCCGCCGCCGCCAAAATCATTCCCGCCGCCAAAATCATCCCCGCTCGTTTCATGTTCATCTCCTTGGAATTTATTCTGCGCATCTTCCTTCATTCTTCATTCAACAATCCGCTTCCGCGTGTATCTCAATCCTACTCGGAAATCCCCGGAAGCCCATCAATACTCTGCCNNTGGAGTTGTTCCCGCTCGCCTTCGTACTTAAAGAGAGGAACGCCGTATCCACAAGAATCCGTGACGCGTGTAAGTTCGACAACAACGATCGACCGGGCGTTCTCGCAGGTCGGAAAGGATTTCGCGAGCGCCGCAAATTCCGCCTCGTGCGGCTCGATCACACGGCCGTGGCCATACAGGCGAAAAATGTTCGGCGGCCCCTGGAATGCGCAGAACATCAGAACGATTCTGCCGTTCTCTTTCAAATGAGCGATCGTCTCCACTCCGCTACCGTTGAAATCCACGTAAGCGACAGTAGTCGGCCCCAGAATCCGAAACGTGTCCAGCCCCTTCGGTGAGAGGTTCACGTGCCCGCCAACGTCAAGCGGCGCCGAAGCGACAAAAAACACACGCTGCGCCTCAATAAACCGCCGGGCAACATCGTCGAGCATGGCTCGAACTTTACCCATGGCTACTCCTGCATCCTCCGTGCCAGCTCTCCGCGCGGGATCGAAACCTGCTCGCCCGTCGCCAGATTCTTCAAGGAAAACGCATCTGCCTTCACTTCATTCTCGCCCACAATCAAAATGTACTTCGCTCCCGCTTTCGTCGCCGCTTCAAACGATTTCTTCAGCCGGAAGGTCTCATCTCCCAAATCCACCACCAGATCATGACGCCGCAATTCCCGCGCCAGCCGCGCCGCCTCAGTATTCATCCCCGCGCCGAGCGCAGCCACATACACATCCGGCTTCCTCACGACGCCCTCAGCCGAAGCCGACTCCTGCAACGACATCACCAGCCGGTCTTCGCCAATCGCAAACCCAATCCCCGGAGCCGCCGGTCCGCCCAGCGCCTCGGAAAGTCCGTCATACCGCCCGCCGCCCAGAATCGCGTTCTGCGCCCCCAGCGCCCCGTGCGTAAACTCAAACGCGGTGCGCGTGTAGTAATCAAGCCCGCGCACAAGACGGTCGTTTAGAGAAAATCGAACTCCTACCTTAGTCAGGATTTCCTGCACCGCCTCAAAGTGTTTCCTGCATCCCTCATCCAGAAACTGACTGATGCGCGGCAGCGCGTTTATGATCGGCTGATCCTCCGGCACCTTGCAATCAAACACGCGCAGCGGATTCGTCACCGCGCGGCGCTGACAGTCCGCGCACATCTTCCCCACCACCGGCTCCAAAGCCTTGCGCAGCGCCTCATTGAAGGCCGCCCGATCCTTCGGACACCCCACCGAATTCAGCTCCAGATTCCATCCCGCAATCCCCAACCGGTCCAGCAATGTCGCCAGCATCTCCAAAACTTCCGCATCCCGCGCCGGAGATTCGCTCCCCGCCGAGGGCGGCCCGATGACTTCGGCGTCGATCTGATAAAACTGACGATAGCGCCCTTTTTGAGGACGTTCACGCCGGAACATCGGGCCGATGCAGTAGAGCTTGTTCANNATGCCAGCCGTTGCCTCGGGGCGAAGAGTGAGAGATTGCCCTTTATCGCTCTCCGCTCGTCCTCGATCCTCCCACGTGTACATTTCTTTTGAAACAATGTCGGTCTCCTCCCCCACGCCGCGTGCAAACAACTCCGTCGACTCGAAAATCGGCGTACGAATTTCCTGGAAATTGTACGCGCGAAACACATCCCGCACCGCCGACTCCACAAAATTCCACAGCGCCGTCTCCGGCGGCAGCAAATCCCGCGTCCCTCGCACCGCTTTAATCATTGAGTCCTCAAATGTCATCCTGACGAAGACTTGTCTCCGAAAACCGATTCGCAAAGCGAATCGGTTTCCTCCGCTCAGGGTGACAACTCCCTACCGCCCCCGCAAATACTCCTCCGTATACCCCAAATAATTCCGCGCATACCGCATGATCGTCTCGTCCTCGCCGGCCTCCAGCTTCCGCCGAAACTTCCCCGGAGATCCCATCCACAACGATCCCGGCTCGACCACCGTCCGCTCCGGAATCAGCGTTCCCGCCGCAATGATCGATCCCGCTCCAATCTTCGCGCCGTTCAAAATAATCGATCCCATCCCGATCAAGCAGCGGTCCTCGACCACACAGCCATGCAAAGTAACCGAATGCCCCACCGTGACGTACTCGCCCAGCGTCACGCCATACTGATTTTTCATCCCGTGCAGCACGCTGCAATCCTGCACGTTCGAATGCGCCCCAATCCGGATCGCGTACACATCCCCGCGCAACACCGCATTCATCCACACCGACGCATGCTCGCCCAGCACTACGTCCCCAATAATCTGCGCCGACTCATCCACGTAACAACTGGCAGGAATCACCGGCTTCATACCTTTAAAGGATCGAATCATGAGCGATAATCCATTAATCTGTCATCTTGAGCGAAGCGAGCGCTTCCGCGAAGCGGAAGCACTCGCGCAGTCGAAGGACCCCGTGCATGTAGGCACCATAAACGGCGCTGCAAGGAGTTCTAACTGTGCGCCAGCCTCTTCGCACTCTCGGCGAACACTGAACATAGCACGCCCCCACGCCTCTCAGTAAAGCAGAATTCCCACTGCGGGACGCATCCCAAAAAAAATCCTACCCGTCACCGTCATCCCACTCCCCTTCGTGCTACAAAAGAATCTGGTTTCCCACCCGCTCGCCTCCGGACCCCGCGCGGGACTCAACCCTCCGAGCCTCATCCCGACCACAGGTGGGACTCCTATGCCGCGCGCCTCGCTCGTTTTTCTTTGCCTTCTCCTTGCACTCCCGCTCGCCTCCGCCCAGGACGCCGCTACCGGCGCCATTCACGGCACGGTCGTCGATCTTCACGACCTGCGAATCCCCGGCGCGACTATCGCGGTAGTCAACACCGCAACCGGCGTCCGTTACTCCGCCACCTCCGACGCCGAAGGCCGCTTCTCCATTGATCTTCTCCCGCCCGGCGACTACTC
>PLKR01000372.1:4278-8044 GCA_003140655.1 Acidobacteriaceae bacterium
TGAACGGCCGCCGCTTCTCCGATCTAATGCTGCTCTCGCCCGGCGTCACGCAAGACCCGCGCAGCCTGACCTCGGCCACGAACGGCGATCTCTCCTTCGGCGGCCTTCGCGGATTCCAAAACAGCTTCCTCGTGGACGGCGGCGACTTCAACAACGCCTTCTTCGCCCAGGCGCGCGGCCTGTATCGCGCCCCGTATCAGTTCTCGAACGAAGTGGTCCAGGAGTTCCGCGTCTCCTCCAATTCCTACGGCGCTGAACTAGGACGCTCCGGAGGCGCAGTCGTCAACGTAGTCACCAAATCCGGCTCCAATCATTGGCACGGCACCGGACTCTATTACATCCGCGACAGCGGATTCGGCGCAGCCGATGCCTTCATGACCTTCAAACCTCACAGCCGCCAGCAGCAAGGCGGAGGCACCGTCGGCGGTCCCATGAAGAAAAACAAAATCTTCTTTTTTGCCGGATTCGATCAGCACTACTTCCACGTCCCCGACGTAGTCGAATTTCTCAACGGCACCATGCAGGTCGTCCCTCAGCCCGGCACCGGACCCTATTCTCCCGGCGATTACGAAGCCAGCGACCAGGCCCTGGTCTTCGCCGCAGCCGCCCAACTCAATTCGCTCGCCGGAGCCTATCCCGCCGCTCAAATCGGCAACGCCTCCTACGCCAAGCTCGATATCAATCTCACCCCGCGCAACCAGCTCGCCCTGCGCTACAATTCCTCCCGCTACTGGGGATCGAACAACGTTTTCCTCGATCCCGCCAGCCCCGTCACCTACGATTCCATCTCCGACAACGGCACAGAAGATGTCTCAACCGATACCGGTTCGGCCTCTCTCACCTCAGGTTTCACCCCGCGTCTAATCAGCCATCTGCGCGCTCAGTTCTCCCGCGACCTCCGCCAGTCCTACACCAACACCAACGACGCCCTCATCAAAATTCCCGATATCATCGACGGCATAGGACGCTCCGACCTGCTCCCCCGGGCCACTCGCGAACACCGCGCCCAGCTTGCCGAAACCCTCAGCCTCGATACGAGTCGTAATTCTTTCAAGTTCGGAGGCGACTTCCTCGTCACCTGGATCTACGATTTCTTCCCCAGCCAGCAAAGCGGTGAATATGTCTTCGATCCCATCAAAGTCGATCCCTTCACTTTCGAACCCATGGAAGCCGGACTCCCACTCACGCCCCTGCGCGCCTATGCTCATGCCGTCCCGAAATACTACCTCCAGAGCTTCGGCCCAGCCTCTTCCAATCCCAACAGCAACGACTATGCCGCCTTCGCCCAAGACACCATCCGCGTCACCGATCATCTAGCCNNAAAGTTCCGTTCAAACCCGACAACTTCGCCCCGCGCGCCGGGCTGGCCTACTCCATCGGCAAAACGCATCCCCTGGTCATCCGCGCCGGTTACGGACTCTTCTACGTCCGCATTCCCCAGATCTACAACTCCGCCATCGCCACCGATAACGGCATCACCGATGCTCAGATCTTTCTGAACAATTCCGATTATTACGGCCACCAGGTCTTTCCCACTTACCCGAACCCGCTGGTAAGTTGCCCGGTTGTTTCCGCTTCTTGCAATCTCCCTGCGGGATTCACTCAGGGNNAGCCTCACGCTCGAACGCGAGGTTGCCGGCAAGACCACCGTTGCCGCCTCCTATCTCTACGTCCACGGCGAACACCTGATCCGCGCCCTCGACGTAAATCTCCCGCCGCCGGTCGCCCTCAACTATCCCATCTTCGATTCCACCGGCTCCATCTTTCAGGGCGGATACTACACCGTCGATTCCTTCGCCACCTGGCAGTACACTCAATCGCTGACCTGCCCGTTCCCGCCCTGCATCAATCCACTCGGCCGGCCCATCGCCCAACTCGGCGCCATCGACGAATTCCAAAGCGCCGCCTCCAGCGTCTACAACGGCGCAACTCTCTCCATCAATCGCCGCATGGCCCGCGGCACCTATCTCCGCCTCGCCTACACCTACGCCCACGCCATCGACGATGGCCAGGACGCCCTCGTAGCCGGCGAACCCGCCACCGTGCAGAACTCCTACAATCCCAACGGCGAGCGCGGTCCCAGCGTCACCGACCAGCGTCAGCGCTTCGTCGCCGCCTTTTCCGTCGAGCCGCGTCCCTTCCACCGCGAACACGAACTTCTCGGCCGCATCTTGAACGAATGGAAAATTTCCAGCATCGTCACCGCCGGCAGCGGACGCCCCGTCAACGCGACTGTCTCCGGCGACCCCAACCAGGACGGCAACTACGACAACGACCGCCTTCCCGGCTACAGCCGCAACGCCTTCACCGGACCCGACTACGCCTCCACCGACCTCCGCCTCGTCCGCAAAATCCACGTCGCTCAAGGCTATCGCATCGAGCTCACCGCCGACTCCTTCAACCTCTTCAACCGCGACAACCAGCGCGTCGAGATCACTTCCGACGGCCTCACCGCCGAAGCCACCACCTTCGTGCAGTACACCGTTTATGTCAACGGAGTTCCTTCTCCCGCCTACTACCAGCAACCGCAAAACTTCCTGCAGCCCAACGCCGCCTTCGCCCCCCGCCAAATCCAGCTAGGCCTGAAGCTCATCTTCTGATTGCAAGCCCGGTGAGAGCCTGCTTTTGCCAGTGTGGGGACAAGAATACTCATGTGGGGACAGCCGCCTCGGCTGTCCAGCGAGCGGAGCGAGCAGCCCCGGAAATAAATTGTTAGGGAGGTTCTATACGAGAAAAAAAATCAAGCCGACCCACTGTGCCGTGTGACGGGCCGAGAATGAACCGTCAGGTAGACGTTGGGAACCCGCCGAGATCCTTTAGGCATCTCCGCATGGCGGAGCGTCGCACACCGGATCCTAGTTCGAGTCGAGTCCCCGTTCATTCAGCATTGGTTCAAAAATCGGTTACCGTCATCACCAACCCCGCAGGCCGGCTTTCACCTGTGATGCTAGGAGAACTCCCGGTAGATTAGCAATAGGGGAACCGCAAATAGTTGGCAGAATACTTGCAACCAAAGTAATCCCATCATTGGATTCCGCCCTTGCAATCGGGCTCGGCCCTCTTGTCAGCTTGTGTGGGGACGNNTGAGCGAAGCCGAGGGGGAAGCTGAGGGGCTATCCCGCCTTGCGTTTCTCGCCCAGCACTTCATCCAGCGCATCTGCTAATAGATGCGCCCGCTTCTGGTAATCGGTTGCGCCGCTGTCCTGCTTCCGCTTCAGAAGATGATACTCATCGGCGATATTCAGCGCCGCCAGCACCGCCAGCCGCACCGTATCAATCGTGTTCGTCGCCTCGGCCACCGCCCGCATCTTCGCGTCCACATACTCCGCCAGCTTCAAAATATATTCCGGATCCGACCCCCGCAGGTTATAAGCCTGATCAAAGATTTCCACCCTNNACGCTGCTATTCTGCGGGTCCTTCATCGTCGAATCTTTAGTAGCCGTAGCCATAACCGTAACCTTGTCAAAAACAACCTTTTCAAACACAACCTTTGTCAAAAAAGAGCCTTTGTCATTCCGAGCAAAGCGAGGAACCAGCTTTCAGCGTCCATCAGTTCGCCCTCACCATCCATCCAAACGCCAGCACCTGGCGAAGCCCGAAAACCGAAGCCGCCCTAACTCGCCCGCTCCTCCGCAATCGACTCAATCTGCTCCAGCATCTTCTCTACCCGCCCGCGAATCTCTTCCCGCTCTTTCCGCAACTGCACCGCCTCGCGCCGCAATACGGCCAACTGCTCCTCACGCTCTTCCAGTTGCTGACGCACGC
>PLKR01000010.1 GCA_003140655.1 Acidobacteriaceae bacterium
TCGTGGTGGTCTTGAACGCCACGCCGGTGGTCCGTCAAAAATATCGCATCGGCGTCCCGGAAGCGGGCGCGTACCGCGAAGTGCTTAACAGCGACGCGGAGCGCTACGGCGGCTCGAACGTCGGCAACCTCGGAAATGTGCACGCTGAGAAGATCCCGCACCTGGGCCGCCCCTACTCTCTGGAGCTGACGCTTCCCCCGCTCGCCGCCGTCTACCTTAAGTGGTCCAAGGCTTAAAATCCTTAATAGGGGCGCATGCCGCGCCCCAGCCTGCCCCAGCGTCCTGGTGAAACGGCCCTCTCCGGGCCGTACCTCGTCCAGCAACAAACCTCGTTGGAACTTTTCTTCGCGCCCTTTCGTATTCCTATCAAACGCCGACAGACTGCCGGCGCCATTGCACCTCAGCGCTAAAGCCTGCCGGTTGGCAATGGATGAAGGAGACATCTAGCTATGATTCGACATTCGCTTAAACAAGCTTCACTGGTGATCGCTTCCGTCTTGCTGCTATCGCCACTGGGGGGGTACGCCCAATCGGCTCCCAGCGGTGACCGCTGGCTGCACGTCCGGGTGGTCAGCACGGACTCCAATGGTGAATCCGTGTCCGTGAACGTGCCACTAGAACTGGCGGAGAAGGTTCTGCCTGCTATTAACAAGAACCAGCTCCACGGCGGCAAGGTAAGCATCGATAAGCTCGATGACAACGGGGTGGACTTTCGCGCACTCCTGGAAGCCGTGCGCAGCTCGAAAGACGGCGAGTTCGTCACCGTAAATGGCAAGGATGGCGAAGACGTACGCGTAGCCAAACAGGGCGGCTTCCTGCTGGTGCATGTCACCGATGGCTCGGATCATATTACGCATCATCATTCCGCCAATAAAGACTCCGCCGGCAAAAATCAGGACGACAAGACGCAGGGTGAGCGCGCCAGCAAGGAATCCGCCGCAAAGGTTTCCCATGTGGAAGTAAAAATCCCGCTGTCGGTGGTCGATGCGCTGCTCTCCGGCGGCAAGAACGAACTCGACCTCGTCGCCGGCCTGCGGATGCTGTCCTCCCAGGGAGATACGGAGCTGGTCTCGGTGAAGGATGAAGAAAGCACCGTACGCGTATGGGTGGACTCGAAGAACAGCAACGGCCCGGAAGGAGGTACGCGATGATTTTGCTCGCAAAAGTCGGCCTCGGCGTAGTCAGCACCCTCGCTGTTGCGGGTATTTACACGTTTCGCGAGGGCGTGGTGCGCGTGGACGTCGACGAGTACCGTGAGAACGGCTCGCACGTGCACCTGTGGCTTCCCGCGGCCGCCATCCCCATGGCCGTGCATTTTGTGCCGGACCGCGAAATGGAAAAGGCCGCCCGCAAGGCGCGCGAATGGATGCCCGGGGCCCGCGTGGCGGCCCACGAACTCGGAAAGCTACCCGATTCCGTTTTGGTGGAAGTGAAAGACGGCGACGAGCACGTGCTGATCAGCACGCACGATGGCGCAATNNGAACCAGACGAACAGGTTCACGTGCTTTGTCCGCTAGCGACCATCGAGGATGTCACCGCGGAAATCGCCAACACCCGCCCCGGGGCGTAAGCGGAAAAAGCAGATTCCCCGCTGCGCCCGGACGGACGGATAGCGTGTAAGGGGCGGGATGCGTTCTATTCTTCCGCTTCTTTGCTTGGCTGAAAATAAACTTCTTCAAACAAGGCGTCTTTCTTCCACCCGGCGCGCTGCAGAATGCCGCGGCCGTTTTCCACCATGTTCGGATGACCGCACAGGTATCCCGTAGTCTCCGCGGGACGGAGGCTCCACACATCGGTATATTTGCGGACTAAATCATCGACGCGCCCGGTTTCTCCGGTCCACGCCTCATCTTCCCAAGGACGGCTAATGGTGGTCGCGAATTTGAACCACGGCACCTCCGCCGCCACTTTATCCATCTCGTCGCGATAACCAAGCTCCCAGGAGCGGCTGCCGCCCTGCAGACAGTACAGCTTGTGATCCCCGGGCATGGGACTCTTTCCCTCTTTCCAATCGCGATACAGCGTCCGCACGTAACTCACAAACGGGGCGATGCCGGTGACCGTCGAAAGCAGCAAGTGATGTTTCCGCCCGCTGCGCAAATCCAACGTGAAACGACCCTTGGAAATTTTGCGGCACAGCAGCGGGTCGCCCACCTGCAACTTGTAAAGGTGCGGCGTCAGCAGTCCTTGCGGTACCAGCTCCACGAAAAATTCCAGCGTCTCCTCATACGGCGAGGAAACGATGGAATACGCGCGTTCGAGCCGCTTGCCTTCATACTCGACGCCCAAGGTAGCGTACTGCCCCGCGAGATATTTGAACGGGCCGCCTGGATCGACGCGGATCAACCACAAATCGTGGGCGATATCGCGCCGTTCGGTAATGCGCGCCTCATAGTGCTTGTCCATCGGCAGTTCCATCGCTGGCTCTCCGGGAATGCGCCGCTGATTTGACCACGAAAACATCCGGACGGAGCAACTTTCGCGCCGTCCGGAGAATAGCTTCTGCCACTCGCAAGCGCGCCG
>PLKR01000116.1 GCA_003140655.1 Acidobacteriaceae bacterium
GCTGATCGCAAAACGGAATTGCTTCGCCGTCGCCAGACACGAGCCAAAATCTAATCCGGTCTGAGCCCTAGCTATGTCATCTTGTTTTGGCCGTGTCGCGGCGCTGCTTTCCAGCCGTATGTACGACATGCTCGCTCTTATACGGCTCGATGTCCTTGGTCCCACACTTCGGGCACATGTCGTTACAACAACAACTCCAAACGTCGGCCCACTCGGTCCCATCAGAAGCACAGCGATAATAGTTGATGAATTGTCCCTCAGACATTTCTCCTCCTGGCAAAGATACGACTGGAGCTACCTAGCAAGCGGATGACCATGATCTAATCCCCGAGTGGACATGCAACTCCCAACCGCCGGCCTAGAGCGCTACACCAGCACCTCCCAGCGCTCCCGTGTCTGTACCGAACCCTGGGGTGAAGGAAATCTCTACTGCCCAGTCTGCGATTCCCCCCGCATCGCATCCCTAGCCGCCAACACCCCGGCCCGCGATTTTTCCTGCCCAAAATGTAAATCGTGGTTCCAGCTAAAAAGTAAGTCCTCGGCATTCGGCACGCGCGTACAAGACGGCGCCTACGAAACCATGAAGAAAAGCATGCGAAGCGACCGCACGCCAAACCTATTTCTGCTCCACTACAAACTCCCTGAATTGCGCGTACAAAATGTTCTGCTGATCCCCCACTTCGTCTTCACAGAGTCCATATTAGAGAAGCGCAAGCCGCTCTCCCCAACCGCAAGACGCGCCGGCTGGGTCGGCTGCAACTTCTTGCTAGATAGAATTCCCTCCGCCGCGCGGATTACAGTGGTCGAGAATGGTAAGCCCTCCCCAACCTCTTTCGTCCGCCGCGCCTATAATCGCTTGCGCCCTCTAGAAAAACTGCACGCCGATAAACGCGGCTGGACCCTCGACGTACTAAGCGTAGTCCGCTCGCTGAACAANNAAGCTCCAGGTCCTCCGCGACCTAGGGCTTCTACATTTTCTCGGTGGCGGTTCCTATCGTCTTGATTGAAAGCTTCTCAGAAAGTAGCGGCGAGTCACGTCCGCGTGTGTTTGTGCTTTTTCTTATCTCTACCGTACAGATTGAGTTCTCTCACACCCCAAATCCCATTCGGCGACAGTTTTCCCACAAACGGAGCTTTCCGACTCGATAGCACGCGCTTAATCTGCGCCCAGTTCTCGATGAACATCGGCGCCCACATCACTGGATTTTTGTTGTTTTGCGGCAGGAAAAATACGCGGCCATCATTCGCGCCGATGGCCTTCATGCTCACCGGGTCTTTCAGAATTCGCCGGTCTGGTGTTATCGCTACCCACGACCTTCGCCCGCACTCCGCCAGCCAGACCNNACGTCTTCAGCTGCTTGCTTCCCAAGTTTCGGTCGAGAAAGAAGACGTAGACTTCAGGCTGCTGGGGCGTATCGTATTACCTCTTCGATCTGAGCAACTTGCAGGCCGTAATCCTCCGCAATGCTCTCGACTCCTTCCCCGGTATTAAAGCGCCCGAATATCACCTCAGCCATCACTCCCGTTCCGTTGACCACTGGCCTGCCCGACGAAACCGATGGATCGATCACCACCACGCGCGGCGGATCCTGATTCACATTGCCCGCCCAGTTCAGCCGTATTGGGAAGAGCTTAATGGGCCAACCCTGCGCATCGCGCTCAATCCGCTGCAAATAAAAATCCAAAATGGGTCCAAGCCCCAACTGCCCCCAGCTCGAAACATTAATCGTCTGCTCNNCGTCAGTCAAAAAATTCTCACTTAGCAGCGGGTGCGTCAATGGGTACGCTTTTCGCACATAATCCATGGCCCTTCGAATGGACGGCATCTCCAGCTGATATTTTTTCCGGGTAGACAGCAAAATGTGGGCCTCGACGAGGTTATAGAAAGAAAGCATTCCCGGAGTCTTCGACTCGATAAGCGGCTTAAAAAATTTCTGTCCCTCCGCCGTCGGATATTTTCTACCGTTCACCCAGGAATTCAACGTAGCCGTCGGCATGCCGAGGGTTCTGGCAGCTTCTTTGACTCCATATTTCGGCAGTTCGCGGCGGTCAATGGTTTTATGTGCGGACATGGCTCACCAGCCTCTTAATCAGCTAGTCTGCGGAGAATAGACAGAGNNATATTTGGACACCAGCCAGATAGCAATCTCATGAGTGATGTCGAATCTGGACACCGCGCCGGTTGCCCCACCCCCCAGTTTGTGAGGGTGGGGCTTTTGCCTTTAACTCCCGCGTCACTTGGGCAGACACGTCCGCCAGTCGAGTGTTTTACTTCTTTTCCATTTCAGCTCGGATGGTTACGTGACCGCCAGCCCGACGCTGAAGCGCTTCCACCGCCTTCTGTGTTCCTGCGAGCAATGCCTCACGAACGTCGGCATCCGCAGCGTTAGCCGCGGCCGCCTGTAAAGACGCAATCACCGTTGCATCGCGAAGCAGTTGCGGAAAGTTGACCGGACCCGGACCCGGACGCCAGGGAGTCCACGGCCAAGGAATTATGACAATCTCATAGCAGTGTCCATCGAAACAGATAACCATAAAAAAACTCCTTCACTTATTGCTGATTTGACGCCGTTAACGACGTCATAACAGGTAGTGAAGGAATCCGCACTTTCGTTGCAGAGATATGGACGTGATACGGACGGCGAACGTGGGAGCGCCATTCTCACCCTAAATCTTCCCCCAATCCTCCNNCCCTTCACCCTCCCAAATTCCCGTACATTCGCCGTTACCAGCGTTAGCCCTCTGCTCAACGCCTGCCCTGCGATCAACAGGTCATAAGCTCCGATCGGTCTTCCGACGCTTTCCAGGGTATGTCGGATTTCGCCTGC
>PLKR01000046.1 GCA_003140655.1 Acidobacteriaceae bacterium
ATTGAACGGCCCGGCGCTCCACGTCGCATATTACGATTTGAATCAAGCGCTGCTCCTTACAGAAGATTGGCATGTCGATATCGAGTCCGGCGCGCTAGACGGACCCAGCCTGAAAAAAGTGCTTGACGATCCATCGCTGCATTGCCGGGAGGCTTAAGAAAACAAGCAATGTCGCCTCGGACAAGAAGCTGATGCAGGAAGGTAAAGACCTACCGCTCAGCTTTGGCTGTTCCTCGCTATCATTGAGGGCACGGTTAAAGTGCTGGATCAGATAGGCGAGGATAGCGCGAAAACCAGGCGCTGTCGACTTGCGCATGATTTCATGTAGCTGTCGATCGACTGGGTCAACTGCGCATCCACCTCGTCCGCGATAGTCATGACGGCTGGTAACAGCAGGCTGAAATCGAGATAGTTCAGGTTGCTTCGCCCCACCTCACGCTTAAGGGAAGCTGGACTGGCTTTTGTGATCAGTGTTATTGCTTCTTCGAGAGCTCACCCTCGAAATGACTTTCAACATCTTCACGGGTAAGCGGGTTTCCTGCTTTGGTTAATACGACAGAATAGACGATCTCATTCCGTGCAATCTGCGCGGTGATAAACGCCCCGTCCTCCGGCAGTTCTTGGTAGATGAATTTCACTTTTCTGCCGTCTTCAAGTGTTTTGATCCACTCTTCGTCTGGCATTTTCGTATCTCTTCAGGCGAGATCGGGGTCTGTCGCGAGCATACGTTGTTCGGTGCCAGAAATCGCGGAGGGATATTGAAAAGTCGCCTTCTCGGGATCTGGCATTCGAACGGTGCACGGAGAACTATAACGGAGAACTGCCCTTGCTGCCAGTCTTTGCCCGAACGAACAACTTCCTGAATCGCTTGACTGAAGGAGGGGGAGAACGCTCTGGACCTCCCGCTGTGCTGCATGCATCAACCCAACAACAATCTGAGCTACCGCATTCAGTAAATCAATTGTCAGACCTGTGCAGTTTGGACCAGCCGAACCATTCTTTCCTGGCTATCCTGTATCTATCGAGGAGATAAACAGTCGCAGCGAAGGACGTTGCTCTGGCCTCGTGGAAAGAAAATGGAATATGACCCCTATCACCAAAAAGCCGATACCCAAACTGCGTAAAGCTCCCCAACCACCCCTGTCACATGCCGGGGCGATCCCTGACACAGACCGTGCCAAGAGGCCACCGCTCTGCGAGCCCTCCGCCACCGGCCAGGAGTTGACTCCCGGAGATCGGGTCGAGGGTCTGGGCAACTTCGGAAAGCCGACGGGAGAAATCGGCACAGTTGAGCGAGCAAATGAAGAGGACGCGGTCGTCAAGTGGGATGACGACGGTCGCACGAGACTCCACCAACCATCGCTCAGGAAGATCTAGGCGGCCCGATCACTGTCGTTTACATCCGCGATTTGCGACCATTGGAGACACGAGATGTCCAACTCAGAGCTCGTCCGCAGGTACTTCTGCGCCTACGAAAACAAAGACCCTAACTCCGTCGAATCTCTATTGCCCAACGACTTCGTATTTACCAGTCCATACGACTATCGCATTGACCGTGAAACCTATTTCAAACGGTGCTGGCCCTATTAGCGAGAAGTCTCCTACCTACGGCATTGAGAAGCTGTTTGAAACAGGCAACGAAGGCCTTCATCCTCTACGATTGCAAAACCAAGAATGGCGGCAGTTCCCGGAATACGGAGTTCTCCACCATCGAAGAAGCAAGATAAAAGAAATCGAGGTCTACCTTAGGTTTTGCCCCAAAGAAACCAGCGTAACAACGATTACAGAAATCTCTGCTGAGGCCAATGCAGCGAGCTTCAGACACTTTCGTTGAGCGATCCGTCACGTGGCTCAAGAAAGGCCACCGTTCTTTTCAAGATCTTTTGGCTGCGTACGCAGTTAGGATCGGCTTGCCTGACGCTGCAAACGTTCACCATAGAGTGATCTGTTTTGACCAACTAGGTGCATGACGAGGTGGGAGAATGCAGCACGAGCAATGGAGGGCCACCATGATGCAGGGTATACAACCGAAGACAGCAAAGAGTGTCGCGGCCATACTTGAGAAGGAACTGGATTCTATGATCAGTGAATGGAAAAGGCAGGTAAGTCTGGTTCCTAGCTTAACCAATATTCTACTTAGCGATGCAGACCGCACAGATCATTTGCCTAAGCTGTTCGACGAGGTGCTTTGCCGCCTGCGAGGTACCAGGGACACCGAACCGCTGGTTTCTATCGCCGCAGCCGCGCATGGAAGACTTCGATTCGCGCAGGGCTACTCTGTCGCCATGTTGGTTGAGGAGTCGCGAATATTGGAGGTCACCACATTTGGGACACTACAGCGTCATCAGCGCGAGCTGGATCGGAATCAGGTGCTGCNNGGCCGCAGCCTAGCCGCTTTCCTAGCCCCGTCGGTCAAGATGGCGAGCTCTTGGAAGTCAACATCCAAGCGGAACGCTTTTAGATAATATGAAATCGATGAGCCTGGGCTCACTCATTAGGCCCTCGCTGACTCCTAATCTTCCCAGGCCGACGCAAGCGCACCTTTGTCTAGTCGCAGGTGTTGACATTGATATCGCCTCTCCAATATGGCGAACTACGTTGCTGAAATATCAAGTTTCCAAATGGTCTGTATTGCTCAGACTGCGCTTCCCGCTTGGATCTATGGTGGTATTGACCCTATTAAGGAGGCGCTTATGAAGAGCCGCCCCTTCCCAGAAATACCCTGTTTGATTTGCAGCAGTCCAGTAGATTTAAGCGCCGATTGTCTGCACGATGAAAACGGCAAAGCCGTTCACACAGAGTGCCACGTTAAGCGAATCACTACCCCACAGGCCGGCCCATCTATCGCTATGATGGCGGATTAAACCCTAGACTTTACGGTTTGTTCCTGGCTGGATCGGGCGATATCGCACCCGGCAATTTTCAATGATCTTTGGTCTTGGATGTTATTGGGACTAAAGTGGCGTGGGAATCATTACCATCCGAGACTTTCGGCTCGATGTTCCAGCATTCGTTCCAAAGACGATCAATTCTGACCAGCTTTCCGAACCTCAACGTTCGATACTGGCGATTCACAGGGTTCTCGCGGCAAAAGGAACTTCTTGACCATATTTGGTCGTGTGAACATTCTTGCTGAGGGAGGGTTTCGATGAATGAATATCTACTAGATCCGAAGTTTATTATGCTCGCCGGCGTGGTGATTCTGGTTATCGCGGTTGTGGCCTGGCTGTACGTGCAAAAACGCAGGAGCACGACGGCAGGCCTGCGACAAAAGTTTGGGCCTGAGTACGAGCGAGCGGTGCGGCAGCAGGGGTCAGAACGAAAAGCAGAAGCGAAACTAGCGGATCGCCAGGTGCGAGTTGACAAGCTCAACATTCGCGATCTTGACCCGATGGAACGCGAACGTTTTTCGAAACAGTGGAAGTCCGTACAGTCTCGTTTTGTCGATTCCCCCAGAGGGGCAGTCGCCGAAGCGGATGACCTGCTGTCCTCTTTAATGAAGGCTCGTGGCTATCCGGTATCCGATTTCGATCAACGTGCGGCCGACATTTCTGTCGACCATCCTCGGGTCGTGGAGAACTACCGGTCTGCGCATGATATTGCTCTCCGAGTTGGAAAAAATGGGGCAAGTACAGAAGATCTGAGAACGGCGATGATTCACTATCGCTCCCTTTTTGAGGAACTGGTGCAATTACCAATGATTGTGGAACGGAAAGAGGTGGCGTAATGGCTGAACTGAAGAGAATAGAGGAGGAATTTCCTACAGCCGAACTGGCGAGGGATGGCAATCCGCCAAAGCAGCCTGAAGGACCTAAGTTGGTGAAAGGCCAAGAGCCTGGAACTCCCAATAGAAGTACCGCAGTCTCAGAGCCCGTGCCCTTAGTTTTCTGAACCAGGAGATGGGAAATTTCCGATCGCAGTGGAGGACCTTCCGGCTTGCCCTGCAGCGCTATCGTTCCTTTTTTGACAGACTGCTGACACTGTAAGGACGAATACGCGGATACAGCAAGGACCTGGACATGAGGGTGCAGGGAGCGATGTTACTCAATGACAAGGAGAAAACAGATGAACACCAGTACGAAAGATGAGATCAAAGGCGCCGTTCACGAAGTGAAAGGCAAAGTCAAAGAGACGGCCGGCAAAGTCACGAACAATCCTAACTTACAGGCCGAAGGCAACGCCGAAAAAAATACCGGCAAAGTTGAGAAAAAGGTCGGACAGATCGAAAAAGTGTTCGAGAAGTAAAGTAGGTGGGCTCTGCCCAGAGTACGTTCATGCGTTCGGGACAACTGACGTACCGCCGTTTTCCGTTCCAGTAATCGCCCGGAAACGGCGGATGTCAGCTTGGCCGTCAGAGTTCTGTATTGGGGTGGGGCCACACATATCAGTCCTACGGAACCGACCACTTCGGCGCACGAACCCGCTAGGCTAAGTCTGTCTCCAACAAACGGCGCACCTGCGCGCAGAAAACGTATGTCTGATCAGGTTACAAATAAGAGCGCAGCTGCCGAACAAAGTCAGGTGGGTGTGGTGGAAACAGCGCTGCCGTTTTCGACGCTACCCTCCGATAAGATGCTCAGCAGAATCACGATTCTTCTCTTCATCTTAGTGGCTGGCTTGCTGACGGCGTTCGGCTACTACGCGAGCTCGATTTGCATCACAGTGATCCTAGCGGGGTTTCTCGCAATCCTGTTTGACCCGGTGGTAGTCATACTGGAAAAACTGCATCTGCCACGTAGTGTCGCCGCGGCCGGCATTGTGCTCGCAGGCATGAGTCTAGTCGGACTGCTGGGTTACGTACTCTATGGGAGAGCGGTAAGCTTTGCGGAAGAACTTCCAGTTTACGCCTCGAAGGTCCAGCAAACCATTGAGCCAATTAGCAAGAAGATCCAAAACTTTCAGCAAAGTGCTGGAAACCTTGCGAACGATGTGCATGCCACCAAGAAAGTTCCCGAGGTTCGATTGCAGCAATCGCCAACCTGGCCTGACTATCTGGTGCGCGGGGTGGGATCTGTGTGGGGAGCGCTGATTATTGCCGGAGTGGTTCCATTTCTAACGTTTTTCATGCTCTGCACCAAGGACCAAATGGCCATCCGGATGGATGGCCTCTTCGGGTCCAGGATAGACGCGGCTCGATTCATCACGAACCTGAACCAGATGATTCGCGGTTTTGTCGCCGGCAACCTTATCG
>PLKR01000056.1:0-1573 GCA_003140655.1 Acidobacteriaceae bacterium
TGCTTGACACCGCCGACATTGTCAGAGACGCGATGTAACGGCAACTGACCTTAACAGTTCGCAAGCAACGTTGGTGTAATATAGCTCATGCGAAGCCGCTCCCCGTGCTTCGCATGCGCATCTGCGAGGAGGGCCGTTATGAGCACACTACGGCTCGTTATTTGCTTCTTCGGTCTGGCCGGTGCTGGCGCTGCTATCTTGTCGTGTGGATCGAGTTCACAGCACCAACTCCAATCGATCACCCTGTCCCCCGCGAGCGCGGACGCACAGCAGTATCCCGACAGGCAGGTGCAGTTCGTCGTCACCGGCTACTACAACACTGCACCTTTGACGGTTGCGCCACTCCCGGCAAAGTGGGGTGCTTGCTATCAATCCTCACCTACAACTGAGATATCCATCAACAGCACGGGAGGGGCTCAGTGTGGCGTCGGAGCGGTCGGCACATACGTGATCTGGGCCAACGATCCGCTACCCGACACTGGTGTCTATAGCTGTCCGTCGACCAACGCCTGCGGTGAGGGATGTGTTTTCTCCGCAACTGCACAACTCACCTGCCCCTAGGTCGTGACCGTTTGCCATCACTCGGGACTGTCACTGAGTGATAACGCTTTATCGCCAACAATCGGCGAGGCTAAGAGTAGGATGATGGAGGTGGCGAGGCACCGGAGAGGTAGCCATGGCATCCTACATGCCGAGGGTGGGGTCTGCGTTCCTTTTCCCGGCCAGGTGCATCTTGGCATCGTGCCTTGCGGTTTGTTGCTTCGCATATGGGCAGGTCGCTTACCCTGAAAAGGAGGTTCGCGTCCACGATCTGCCTTCGCAGACGGCGCGATCTACGCACTCATCCGATGTGCTGGCGGCATCGTTGGAGATGGTTTTCAACGACAAAGAAGTATGCTGTGGGAAGAATTCCGCTCTGGAAGGCAGCGTCCAGTCGTCGGATCCAAAGTCTTTGAAGGACATTGCCGGCAAGCTGCAAGGAAGGCATCTTCTAAGCGATGGCCGCCCGATCATGGTCACGGCGGAATATCTGACCCTGGATCAGGTTAATGCCGGTCACTTGATTTATATGCTCACGGAGAAGCACGCCCCGCTTATGATGTGGAATTCACGTCTGTACGTCGTCGAAGGAGTGACCTACGTCGAGACCGTCGACAACTCCAGTGGCGCGATAGCATACGCGGTCCACAAGTTCTTACTGCAGGATGCGCGCTTTTCTGATTCGCGCCGGGAAGTCTCCTTCGATCGCGTAACCGAAGACGCGGGTAAGGTACAAGGGTTGTTGTTTCTTCAGGCTGCGTCGCAATAGTCGGAACTCTGCTGGGTGCACTAACTGGAGGACCAGCCTGGCTTTTTGCTGTGCTTTGCAAGAGTCCCGGTGCCTTTAGATGATGACTTCCGAAATCAGGCGATAACGCTCAAAACCCCTCGATGAGCGTTATCGCGATTTGCGCCAACCATCCTCTTGAGCCACCGCCAAGTCCGTGGCTTTCATTGACTTGTCCTATTAAGAGACGTAACATTTCGCGTCAGTGATCGGTCAAACCATCTCGCACTACCGCATCATCGAGAA
>PLKR01000056.1:1645-7573 GCA_003140655.1 Acidobacteriaceae bacterium
ATGGAGTTTCTGGACGGGCTGACGCTGAAGCACAGCATCGCGGGGCGTCCCATGGAAACCGAGTTGATCCTGTCCCTCGCCATCGAAATTGCGGATGCACTCGATGCGGCCCACGCAGAAGGCATAGTCCACCGCGACATCAAACCCGCAAACCTATTCGTGACCAAGCGCGGACACGCAAAAATTCTGGACTTCGGTCTGGCGAAAGTCATAGTCACGGCCAGTTCTTCGAGCAATATCGCAGCGGCTGGAACGCAGACAGGCTCCATCGATGAACAACACCTGACCAGTCCGGGAACGGCTCTGGGCACGGTGGCCTATATGTCACCGGAGCAGGTCCGGGGCAAGGAACTGGATGCTCGTTCTGACCTGTTTTCGTTTGGTGCTGTTCTCTACGAGATGGCTACCGGGACCCTACCGTTCCGGGGTGAAACTTCCGGGGTGATCTCCCACGCCATTCTGGATGGGCAGCCGACACCCGCCGTTCGCTTCAACCCTGACCTTCCGCCCAAGCTGGAAGACATCATCAATAAAGCGCTGGAGAAAGACCGCGAGCTACGCTATCAGGGCGCGGCGGAGATGCGGGCTGATCTAAAGCGCCTGAAACGGGAAACGGAATCGCGGCAAGGAGTATCAGCGAGTTCCGGCGCCGTGACGACAGCGCCGGAGGTTGGGCTTCCGGCGGCAGCCGCTACACTACTGCCAGCCTCGGGGTCGGCTCCTGCCGTCAGTGCGTCCTCTTCTTCATCGGCTGCCGTAAGCGTCGCTGAAGTTCCGGTCACCGGGGGGAAAAAACTCTGGAAATTTCCGATTTCCGCTGCTGTAGTTGTGGTCGCCGCGTTGGTCGTTGGTGGTCTGTACTTCCGTCCCCGTCATCCAGCGCCGCTGACCGTTAAGGACACTGTGGTCCTGGCCGATTTCGACAATACTACCGGGGACCCGGTCTTCGACGGTGCGTTGCGGCAGGCACTCGCGGTCCAGCTTGGACAATCTCCCTTCTTCAACATTCTCTCCGACCGCAAGGTGGGGGAGACGCTGCGGCTGATGGGGCGTCCGTCGAATGAGCACATCACCCGCGACGTGGCCGGAGAACTCTGCGTACGGACAGGCAGCAAGGCGATTCTATTGGGTTCGATTTCCAACTTGGGCGGTCAGTTCGTGGTTGGCATAGATGCGGTCGGTTGCAGCAACGGGGATAGGCTGGCCGAGGAACAGGAAGAAGCTGCGACGAAGCAGGAAGTGCTAAAAGCACTGGGAAAAGCAGCCGTCAGTTTGCGCGGCAAACTCGGCGAATCGCTGGCCTCGATCCAGAAATTCGATGTTCCCGTGGAGGCCACCACGACATCGCTTGAGGCACTGAAAGCCTTCAGCATGGGAATTACAACCGCCCGGACAAAAGGCGACGCTGCGGCGATTCCGTTCATCAAACGCGCTCTCGAACTCGACCCGAATTTTGCCGTAGCCTACGTTAGTTTAGGGACCCAGTACCACAATCTCGGACAAGCCAGCCTGTCTGCGGAGAATTTTGAGAAGGCTTATGCACTACGCGACCGGGTCAGTGAACATGAAAGATACCGTATCTCTGCCTTGTACCACGACGAAGTCACCGGGGACTTAGACCAGGCGGTTCAAGTCTACGAACTTTGGGCCAAGAGCTATCCGCAGGATTTGGCGCCTTCCAACAACTTGGGGGTTATTTATAGCGATCTTGGACAGTACGAAAAAGCTGAAGCTGAAACCCAAGAGTCGTTGCGACTGGAACCAAATGCAGTAAATGGGTATGGCAACCTTGCGCAAATTTATCTTGCACTCAACCGGCCGGACGATGCAAAAAAAGCAATTGAGCAGGCCCAAGGGCGCAATCTCGATGGTGATTTCTTGCACTGGACAATCTATCAAATAGCCTTTTTCAAAGGGGACACAGCAGAGATGGAGCGGCAAGTGGCTTGGGCCGCAGGGAAGCCTGGAAGTGAAGACCTCTTGCTGTCGTTCCAATCCGATACCGAGGCGTACTACGGACGCCTGCTGAAAGCACGGGACTTCTCCCGACGTGCGGTGGATTCGGCAGTCCGTGACGACTCGAAGGAAACGGCGGCACTGTGGCAAGTGAATGCCGCTTTGCGGGAAGCGGAGTTCGGAAACGCATCAGCCGCGAAGCAAGGTGTTGGAGCAGCACTGGAGCTGGCTCCGGGGCGTAATGTGAAACTGATGGCCGCTCTGGCGCTGGCGCGAATCGGTGAAACCGCTGGTGCGAAGGCTATCGTAGAAGAACTGGGAAAGAACTACGCGTCGGATACGATGCTGAAGGTTTACTGGCTGCCAACCATTAAGGCCGCGATGGAACTGAATGCAAACAATTCCGCCCAAGCTGTGGTGTTTCTCGAAGCGGCTGCACCGTACGATCTAGGCGACCCGCCGCAATTACAACTCGGAACACTGTATCCCGTCTACATTCGCGGCCAGGCTCAGCTGATGGCCCACAACGGGGCTGCTGCAGCCACCGAGTTTCAGAAGTTTCTCGACCACCGGGGAGTCACACTAAACTTCCCGCTAGGCGCACTTTCCCATCTTGGACTTGCCCGTGCCTACGCCATGCAGGGCGACACCACGAGAGCCCGAGCGGCGTACCAGGACTTCTTCGCCCTCTGGAAAGATGCCGATCCCGACATCCCCCTCCTGAAGGAAGCAAAAGCGGAGTACGCGAAGTTGCAATAGGCTAAAGAGCAGGCCTCGTCGCGTTGCTGTTTGCCGATAGTTTACGAAACCAGGCGTGGCTGTTGAAAAACTCCTTCCCGCGAAATTCACAAAAATAAAATNNTTCAACAGCCACAGGCCTTAGCACTCAAAGTCCCTCTCGATGGTAAAGTTGGCCCATGGCCGACACCGGAAATCCCGAAAACTTTGAGGAGATTGTAGAGTGGGCATACAGCACCCTGCCTCAGAAGATCAGGGACCTGCCAGATTTCCCCGGCATTCAAGTGGTTGACGAGCCTCCGGCCGACGTATTTGAGGACATGTCGAACAAAAAGAAATGGCGCCGTGGAACTGAGTTGTTGGGATTGTACAGCGGCACACTTAGGACGAAACGGTCGCACGCCCAGGTAAACTATGCCCCCGACTTGATATTTGTTTTTCGTGGCCCCATTCTGCGGTGTTCAAAGAGAGATTTGCGAGCCGAAGTGAAACGGGTGGTCTGGCATGAGGTTGCACACTGGCTCGGCTACGAAACCGAGGAGCAAGTGAAAGCCTTGGGTTTATGAGCCACCACAACTCGTCACGCTTCTCGGATTCTCGCCACAGCGTCAACTGGGGTTGTGAGTGCTATCGCGATGTTTGACAGGTGCTTCCACCAGAACCGTCTTTGTGTCGAGTGATAACATTTCACGCCTGTCAGCTTCTTCTACCACTGCTCAGCCTCAATTTCTCGCGTTTGGTGTAACTTTCTTGGGGTTTCTCCGTATCTACTCTGACCGGACCGTCGGATGACTGACTTCCACGCGCTTTACGAGCGCTACGCGCCACAGGTGCACCGCTTTGCGCTGTTTCTTTGCGGCGATCCGGCGCTGGCCGACGACATCACGTCTGACACGTTCGTTCGCGCCTGGACTGCCACCGGGACAATCCGCCAACAGACGGTCAAGGCTTATCTCTTTACCATCGCCCGCAATTTGTATCTCGACTCCTTGCGCCACAGCCGCCGTCTGGCGGTCCTTGGCGAAACTCTGCCAGATGCGCGAGTCAGCCCACAGAAGCAGGTCGAGGTTCGGCGTGAATTGTGGCTTGTACTGACCGCGATGCGGGAACTCCCCGAAGTGGACCGCGCCGCACTGTTGATGCGGGTGCAGGAAGAAATGTCGTATGAAGAAATTTCTCAGGCGTTGGGATTGTCCTTGGCGGCAGCCAAGGTCAAGGTCCATCGCGCACGGCTCAAGCTGATGCGGGCAGTCGAAGCACTCGAGGGCAGGAGCGACAGATCGGAGGAAGGATCATGAATATCACGGCAGATGTCATCAATGACCTGTTGCCTAGCTACTTTTCTGGTGACGCTAGCCCGGATACGCGCACCCTCGTCGAGGATTATTTCCGGCAGAATCCCGGCTTCGAACGCCAGGCACGCCACGCCATGCAGAGCTTGCAGGGACTCGGCCAGGCTGCTACCGAGTCTCCTGATGAGCGAGATGAGAAGACCGCATTGCAGCGCGCCAAGGGCCTCTTGCGCCGGCAAAAAATCCTGCTCGCCCTGGCTTCCACCTTCACTCTCAACGTCCTCACACTTGGTTTCAGTTTTGAGATCGGCGGCGGCCACGTTCGAGTGCACTGGCTTACCCTGCCCGGACAGCGCGAAGCTATCGCGATCATTTTTCTGCTGGCGGTCGTTTCCTGGGTTTTCTACTTCCGCGTCAGTCGCCGGGTTCGAACGCGAGTCCTGGGTTGAGCCGNNGAATGCGCCTGCAGACATACTGTGGGCGAAAAGGACTTGGTCACATGAGCCATGCAGAAGGCAGTTATTCTTTGATTCCACCGCCCCCGGTTGCAGCTCCAGGAAGCACAACCGGATTAAAAGCCTTCTTTTTCCAGCCCGACGGCCTGCGCGCCGGATGGCGTCTGCTGCTGTTTTTCGCCCTTCTCGCAGGAATCGGCATCAGCCTCCGCCTCATCCTCGTAACTTTCACCCGCACCCCCATCCCAACCAGGGTCCAGTTCAGCCCCGCTGGCGAAATTGGTGGGGCCGGAAGCACCTTCCTGCTGTTTCTCTTGGTGAGTTGGATCATGTCCAAAATCGAGGGTAGAAAAGTCGCCGATTATGGTTTGCCGGCACGAAAAGCCTTCGGCCTGCAGTTCTGGCAAGGTATCGGCATCGGGTTTGGCGCAGTCACCTTCCTCCTGGCTGTGTTGCGGGTCTTCGGCCTGTGCCATTTCGAACGAGTAGGGCTGAATGGCTGGGAGACTCTGAAATACGCAGGCCTTTGGGGAATCGCCTTCCTCACCGTTGGCTTCAACGAAGAATTTGTGTTCCGCGGCTACCCACTATTCACGCTCTCGACCGGCATCGGTTTCTGGCCGAGCGCGGTCCTGATGTCGGCAATCTTCGCCTTCGCCCACTATTTCAATCCCAACGAGACCTTGCCGGGCCTTCTCCAGGTCGCTGCGTGGGGCGTCATGGCTTGCGTCATCCTCCGGCGAACCGGCAGCCTCTGGCTGCCAATCGGCCTGCATGCCGGATGGGACTGGGCTGAAACTTATTTTTATGGCGTAGCGGATAGCGGCCAGGTTGCGGTGAGGGGGCCCGGTCACCTGCTCAACACCAGCCTATCCGGCCCACGCTGGCTTACCGGAGGAGAAGCCGGTCCGGAGGGAAGCTGGTTCTGTATCGTCCTACTCGTATGGTTGTGCTTTCTGTTTGCAGCCTGGTTTCCGGAAGTGAACTATCCGAACGCTAGTCGGATCGCAGATCCATCTTAAGACTCTAAATTCGCAACCGTCCGAGAGCCGGACAGGCAGATTTCCCGCATCCGGCTCTCGGAAAAGACACACGATGTTACGTTTGACGCCGTCTGCGACTTCTGAACACAACCTAGGGTGGCTAGACTCGTCGTCAATCCCCATGTCCTTCGTCGCGTGTTGCGTTCGTCTCTAACTGAGGCCCCTTCCCTGCACCGGCATTACCCGGCTTCCTCGGTACTACAGACCTCTCCGCCACCCCACACGGCCCGGCCTGTCTCTCGTGAGTTGCCAGTTGATCGATACCATGATCACCGCTGGGGCTTCCCGTGTTGCGTCTGGCCTCCTCTGCCTACATGCCATCGCCATTACCCCGGCAGGTCCGATGGAGCTTGTTCGCTCGTCCGTCCCCCTCGTCAGCGGCCTTCCCTGTGTAACAGTAAGATCGGCTCCTGCAATTGTTGTTTCGGGGCCTGCTCAGCGTTC
>PLKR01000056.1:7585-10757 GCA_003140655.1 Acidobacteriaceae bacterium
AGTCCAGCGCCTTTCACGGCGCACTGTTAGGCCAACCATCGGATAGTTCCCGCTGGACGACAAACCGGGAGCTACTGCGGGTAACTGAAATCTAGAACGAACTGGATCACAACGAGAATGCAGGCGTCGGTAACGGATGTCACTGATCGAGGGCCGCTTCCTGCAGTGTTACTTCTGGTGACCCGCCGCCCAGTTTACGATCACCGTGATTGGAGGCTGGCTGTCATTGCCGATCGGCAACAACCACAAAAATCGCTGCCCGTCGGTTTCCGGCACAATGCTGCCTTTGATTTTGAAAAGAGATTGCGGCAATCCGAAATCAAGCGTTCCTTTGCCCGATGCACTCACCGAAACGGCCATCAGATGATCGTCGGTTGTTCGGTAGAACAACTCCTTGCCGTCGTGCCGCCAGAACGCCCCCTGCCCACCGCCAGTCGAAACGCGCACCGACGGGCCCGGCCCAGGAAACGGACGCACGAAAACTTCGTCATGCCCGGTCTCATCCGATTGGTATGCCACCCACTTGCCGTCGGGAGAGAACTTGCCATTCGTCTCCCCGGCCGCGGTCTGCGCCACGGGAAATGGTTTGCGATCGGCTCCATCGACGGGCAGCGCCCACACGTCGCGCGCCGTGGTGGGACTCTGGCTGGAAAACAGAACGTATTTGCCGTCGGGCGACCAGTCCGTCAGGTTCTTGGCTTCCTTCGACGCGAACATCACTTCATCGGGGCCGCTGCTGCCGACGGCCTTCCAATAGAGATCAAGCAGGCCAACGCGTCCCGCCACGAAGCTGATCCGCGTGCCATCGGGCGACCAAATCGCATAGCCGCTGTCCTCCGCGGTGAGACGGGTCAGCGTGCCGCGCGACATATCCATCAGCATGACGTCGGCCGCACCACCCTCGCCTCGCCGGGTCGTGATCGCCAGCGTGCGGCCGTCGGGCGAGAGATCTGCCCCCGCCGCGTCTGCCACGGGCTCGCCCACCGTCCCGGCCGGCCTGCCGGAGCGGTCAAGCCACGTGACTTGCCGCCGGGTAGTTTCATCGAGACGATATACGATAAGCCCTGTGTTCGAAGCCGCGACGCGCATGAAGCTGGCCCAACCGGCCGAAAGCCCTGAGGTAACTGGGAACGGATCTCCGGCAATTTCCATCTTGGCCGGATCGAAGCGCTGCGCATACAAAACGCGCTCGCGCACCAGCAGAATGTGGTTGGGAGGCACGAATACCGCGGGCCCATCGGCCACGCAGATCCGATGAAATTCTTTGCTGTCGAGCGAGCCCACGTACACGCCTCGCACATCCGGTGGGCCGTGCACCCAAAACAAAAAGTGATGCCCGTCGGGCAGAAACTGCGGGGAACGATGGCTGGCATCCTGCGCGCGCTGCTGCGTCACCTGCTCCGGTTTCCCACCGGTCGCCGGTATCCGGTACAAAGGCCCGTTGCCGGCGGGAGCAAACAGAATCGTGCCGTCCCGATTCCACGATGCTCCGCGCGGCGTGGGCGCGTCAGCCAACGTCTGCACCGCTCCGCTTTCCACATCGATTCGTTTCATCGCCTGATGGGCGAAAAATCCGATTGACTTGCTGTCCGGAGACCAGAATGGTATGAAGCTCGACTCCGTTCCCGCCAGCGGCTTGGCAGCTTCGGAATCGAGAGGGCGGAGCCAGAGCTGAACTCCATTGCCGTTCGCGGCAGTGGCAGAGAACGCGAAGGAACGTCCGTCAGGCGAGATCGCAAACGTGTTGGTGTCGCCCGGCATCACCATTTGCAGCCGCAACTCGGGCCCACCACCCACGTTGCTGCCTGCGCGCCGGAGGAACATGGCAATGGCGGCCACGACTGCCAGCGCCGCAACTGTCCACGGGAGTGCGCGCCGCCAGACTGGGGTGCGTGCGGGTGCCGCAACATTCGCGGACGAGGCAGCAGCCGCGTTGGAATCCGGCGCACCGCTAATCAGTTGATCGAGCACGCGCCGCGCCTCGCCGATGTCGCGCAGGCGCTGTTTCGGATCGCGTGCCAGGCAATCGCGCAACAGCGTGCGCAGCCGCGGGGGCGTATCGGCCGGCAGAGCCGTCCAGTCGACCTCGCGCGTCAGCACCGCTGCCAGCGTGTCGGACACGTCTTCGGCTTGATAGCCGCGCTTGCCGGTGAGCATCTCGAACACCACCACGCCGAACGCCCAGATATCGGCGCGGCGGTCGACGCTCTTGCCCTTTGCCTGTTCCGGAGACATGTACGCAGCCGTGCCCAAGATCACTCCGATCTGGGTGGCGCGCGCAGTCAGCGTAGGAGAATTCATCGCGTCCGGCGTTCCGCTCATTTCCTCCGGCGAGAGTGCCTTGGCCAGGCCGAAATCCAGCACTTTCACCGTTCCGTCGTTGCGAATCTTGACGTTCGCCGGCTTCAGATCGCGGTGGATGATGCCGCGCTCATGCGCAAATTCCATTGCCTCGGCGATCTGTCGCGCAATCGGCAGCGCCTCGTCCATCGGAATCGGCCCCTGCGCGAGGCGCTCGGCGAGCGTGGGCCCTTCAACCAGTTCGAGCACGAGTGCGCGATCTTCCACTCCGTAGATGGCTGCGATGTTGGGATGGTTCAGCGACGCCAGGACCTGAGCTTCGCGAGTGAAACGCGCCAAACGGTCAGCGTCGCCGGCTAAGGAGTCTGGAAGAACTTTGATGGCAACGTCGCGTCCCAGCTTGGTGTCGGTGGCGCGGTAGACGGCGCCCATGCCGCCCTCCCCGAGCTTGGTCGTAATCTTATAGTGGGCGATGCTGGAGGGCGGGGTCATCGTGCTTGGTAGGAGATAGTATCACTTTCGTGCCGCCTGGACTGCGGCAACCGGCATCGGGAACGGGTAACGGGCTAACCGGAACTTATAAAGATGGTGCACCTACGTCGAACAGCGTAGGCAGCAACTCGCCGGATTTGCCTTCGAACGACTCGTCGAAAGAAGCAAGGTTGAGCGGTTCTTCCGGGCCTACATGGAACGTCCGGGCTTTGGTCTGTCCGACGAAACTTGCCGCAGGCTCGACCACTCCTGAAGTCCCGATTGCAATGAAGACCGTGCAGACTTCCAGAATACGGAGGACACGATCCATCCCAAAAGGCCTTTCGCCGAACCAGCATATATGCGGGCGGATCTTTCCGCCGCATGCACAAAGCGGGAC
>PLKR01000377.1:0-1358 GCA_003140655.1 Acidobacteriaceae bacterium
GAATCGTCCAGGGTAACGCTGGCGGTGCGAATGCAGATTTCGCCGCCGCTGGGCATGGCGTCCTTGGCATTGACCACCAGATTCATGATGACCTGCTCGAGCTGTCCGGCATCGGCGCGAGTGCAGCCCACGGCGGGAGCGAGGCTGGTGGTGAGCTGGATATGTTCGCCGATGAGCGGACGGAGGAGGCGCTCCATGTCGGTGACGATGGCGTTGACGTCGATGACCTTGAGTTCCAGAAGCTGTTTACGGCTGAAAGCGAGGAGCTGGCGGGTAAGCGTAGTGGCGCGATCGGAGGCCTGCTGAATGGCTTCGGCTTTGGCGTGCAGAGGATGGCCGAGGGTGAGCTGGTCGAGCAGAACTTCGGTGTAGCCGCTGACGACCATGAGCAGATTGTTGAAGTCATGAGCGATGCCGCCGGCGAGGCGGCCCACGGCTTCCATTTTCTGGGCCTGACGGAACTGGTCTTCGAGGAGGCGGCGCTCGGTGATGTCTTCGGCGATGGCCTCGAGGACATCGGCGGGTTCGTCGCCGCCGGCAACGGCGCGGCCGCTGATGCGGACGATGATGATGCCGCCGTCCTTGCGCTTCCAGCGGACTTCAAAACCGTCCATGCGTCCGGAACGGCGGAATTCGTCGACCAGACGGGTGTATTCGGCGGGATCGACAAAAACATCTTTTTGAGGATCGAGGGCCAGGATCTCGAGGGCGGAGTTGTAGCCGAGCATTCCGATGAGTGCGGGGTTGACGTCGAGAAAGCGGCCTTCGAGGCTGGAGCGATAAATTCCGTAGACGGCGGTCTGCACCAGAGAGCGGTAGCGGACCTCGGAGCGGCGCAAAGCCTGCTCGTTGCGTTTGCGGTCGATGGCGGCGGCCAACTGCTGCGAGACCAGGGTGAGGACTTCCCGGTCGTGCTCGCGGAAGCGGGTATTCTTGGAATAGCTCTTAAGGACGAGCGCGCCCAGGACGTGATGGTTGACCTTGAGTGGGACGCCCAGCCAATGAAGAGGAGGCTTGCCGGTAAGTTTGACTTCGCCGCGCTGCTGCATTTGTTGCGCGAGTTCAGGGGTGCAGAGCAGGGGCTCACCGGTGCGCAGCACGTATTCGGTGAGGCCGGAGGAAAGTTTTCCAGAAGCAGGCCCGGACTCCTGTTCGTCGACGAAGTAAGGGAAGCTAAGCAATTGCGTTTCGGGATCGTGAATGACGATGGAGAAATTACGGGCACACATGAGTTCGTCGACGATGCCGTGGATGGCGGCGAAGAACTGCTGGAGATCCTGTGCGGCGCTGGCTTTCTGGGCAATGCGATAAAGAGCTGAGCTAAGAGCTTCGGCGCGCTTGCGCCCGGAAATATCGCG
>PLKR01000377.1:1477-1880 GCA_003140655.1 Acidobacteriaceae bacterium
TCGGTGATGATGAGAGGGTCGGGTGAGCTTTGAAAGAGCTGTTCGAGATACTGACGGCGGACCGCGAGGGTTTCTTCGGGCCTGGTTGACGCCGGGTTTTTCCCCACGGGTTTGGTTGTTTCGGGATGCGTTGCTTCGGGATACCAGGAAAGAGAAGACGGCTGTGCGGCGGGGTTGGGGATGGCGGGTGGAATGAACGCGGGTGGGGCTCCGCGCTTGAGCGCCCGGCGCAGGTTCTTGGCGCGTACGAGTTCCCCTGACTGCGGTGCACGGGTGACACGATCACCCATTTCGAAAGCTCCCCCTCTGAGCTCGGCCAAAGGCATGGTAGAACGCAGGGAATCGACTCGAAAGTTACTGAGGTAATTGCGGGAATTTCGTAATTGGGTAATTTTGCAATTTG
>PLKR01000377.1:1941-6697 GCA_003140655.1 Acidobacteriaceae bacterium
TTCTTCGCGAGAGGTGGGCCTTCCTCACCGCCATTCGGCAGCCCGCATCACACGCGTCCCTTCCAATACCCCGGCCGGCGGCGGCCAAGCGCGACCGCCAGCACATATGTACGGGAAGCGTTGCTTTGGTACACGATGATGAAAGGAAACTGGCGGAGCGTGTATTTGCGAAAGCGAGCGAAGTAAACGGGCCAGCGCGCTCGGGCGAGTCTTTGATCCTCTGCACGGCCTGCCGGAACGCTTCTTCGAACTTCACCCCGGCCGGGAGACTCCGCTCGCGATACCAAGCTAAAGCGCCCAGGTATTCTTCTTCCGCCTCGGGATGAAACTCGAGCGGTCTATCTTCCATGTTCCCTTAAATCTGGTTGTCTTACTTTTTGCGCAGCAAAGCCTGCCCTTTGCGCTGGACTTCGCTCCAGGGAACGGGCTTGACCTTGCCCGACCGCAACTCATCCATGCGGCGCGTGATCTCCTGTTGCCAAACGGCTTCGGCGTCCTCATCTACGGCTTGATCTAGACTATCCAGAAGGGAGCTGGCCAGAGCGGCACGAGCCTCGGGTGGAGGTGACATCGCGTTCTTTAGCAAGTCGTCGAGTTCCGGGGACATACGCAGATTCTACTCCCGACCCCCAGCTCGCCAAGCGGTAAATCGATCCGGACGGCTATTGCTTCTGCAGTTGGTCGAGCGTGGCCAGGACCTCTTCGCTGTGGTGGGCGGGATCGACGGTGGTATAGGCTGTGGCTACCTTGCCGGTGGGATCGATTAGGAAGGTGTGGCGCGCGGCGAACTTTACCACTCCAAGGTTTGTCAGCGAACCGTAGGCTTGGCTCACCTTGCCGTCGCTATCGGCCAGCAGCTTGAAATTCAGTCCTTCTTTGGCGCAGAACTTCTTGTGCGAGTCCACGCTGTCCACGCTCACGCCGAGAATCACGGCATGGCGCTCGGCGTACTTGGATTGATCGGCCTGGAAGTTGTGGGCTTCGCGCGTGCAGCCGGGAGTCTGATCCCTGGGATAAAAATAGAGGACGATCCAACTGCCGCGGTAGTCCTTCAAACTGACGAGGGTACCTTGTTGCGAGCGTAATGTGAAGTCGGGTGCGGCGATGCCGGGGGTGGGAGTGGGCACTCGCGAGCTTGAGAGAATCCGCGGAACGATGCCGATGATCCCCAGCAGAATCACGATCAGCGTAATTCGGAACGCGGTGCTTCCGGGGGAGAGAGCGGGCACTCGCGAGCCCGAGACGAGGCGCGGAACGATGATGCTGATAATCCCCAGCAGGATCACGATCAGCGTAACTCGGAACATTGAGGGCCTCCCGGTCTGGATGCAACCAGACCCTTGGCATTGTAGAACGTTTCGGCATCGCCCTTCGTCCAGCAAAATTCCGCGTAATTGAATATCATGGAGTATTCGGCATCATCCGACGGAGATATAAGACGTGGCTCAGACGGAAACCGACGGTCAAGAGGTATTGGAAACGCGAGAGTGGGTTGACTCGCTGGACTATGTGCTCTCCAAGGGCGGCGGGCCGGTGCGCGCGGGGCGACTGCTGCAACAACTGGCGCTGCACGCGCGGCGCGCCGCGGGAGTAAACCTTCCCTTTTCAGCAACCACGCCTTATCAGAACACAATTCCATTTCCGCAGCAGCCACCGTTCCCCGGCAGCCAGGAGATGGAACGCCGCATNNGAAGTTGCCTTCAATCATTTCTTTCAGGCGCGAACCGAGAGCGGCGATCGCGATTTCGTTTATTTTCAAGGCCACGCCGCGCCCGGGATTTATGCTCGCGCCTATCTGGAAGGCCGAATTCCGAAAGAGAAGCTGGAAAACTTTCGCCGCGAATTGAAGCCGGGCGGTGGGCTGAGTTCGTATCCCCACCCGTGGCTGATGCCGAATTTCTGGGAGTTCCCCACGGTTTCGATGGGATTGGGACCGATTCAGGCGATCTATCACGCGCGGTTTATCCGGTATCTGGAGAATCGCGGGCTGAAGCAATCGACCGGCGGCAAGGTGTGGGCGTTTCTGGGCGACGGCGAAATGGATGAGCCGGAGTCGCTGGGATCGATCACGCTGGCTTCGCGGGAGAATCTGGACAATTTGATTTTCGTGGTGAACTGTAACTTGCAGCGCCTGGATGGCCCGGTGCGCGGCAACGGAAAAATCATTCAGGAACTCGAGGCGATTTTCCGTGGCGCGGGATGGAATGTGATNNCAGAAATATTTTGTGGAGAGCGGAGCGTACTTCCGCCAGAATCTGTTCGGCACGGACCCGCGCCTTCTGAAAATGGTGGAGCACCTCTCCGACGAGCAACTCGCGCGCATGCGGCTGGGCGGGCACGATCCGATCAAGGTGCATGCCGCGTATCGGGCTGCGGTGGATCATGTTGGTTCTCCGACGATCATCCTGGCCAAGACCATTAAGGGATATGGACTGGGAGAAGCCGGCGAAGGCAAGAACATTACGCACCAGCAAAAGAAGCTGAATGAAGAAGAGTTGGAGATGTTCCGTTCGCGTTTCGGGATTCCGATTCCGGACGAAGAACTGCACAATGCGCCGTTCTACCGTCCCTCCGACGAGAGCGCCGAGATTAAGTACATGCAGGCGCGGCGGCAACAACTCGGGGGATACATGCCGCAACGCAAAGTGCTCGCCACACCGCTTAAGTCCGTGCCCGAGGCGTACTTTGAAGAGTTCTACAAGGGCACCGAGGGACGCGAAGCCTCGACCACGATGGTTTTCGTCCGGCTGCTGGGGAAACTGCTGCGCGATCCGGAATTAGGCAAGCTGATTGTGCCCATCATTCCCGACGAGGCTCGCACGTTTGGTATGGAGGCTTTGTTCCGGCAGGTCGGGATTTACTCCAGCGTGGGACAGCTTTATGAGCCGGTCGATATGGATACGCTTCTTTATTACAAGGAAGCGAAGAACGGACAGATCCTCGAGGAAGGAATCACCGAAGCGGGGTCGGTGTGCTCGTTCATCGCGGCGGGCACGGCCTATGCCAACCACGGCATCAACACGATTCCGTTCTTTATTTATTATTCGATGTTCGGGTTCCAGCGGATTGGGGATTTGATCTGGGCTGCGGCCGACATGCGCTGCCGCGGATTTCTTGTCGGTGGAACGGCGGGACGAACCACGCTGGCGGGCGAAGGATTGCAGCATCAGGACGGGCACAGTCACGTTCTTGCGCTGCCGGTTCCCAACTTGCTGGCCTACGATCCGGCATTCGCTTATGAGATTGCCATCATTATTCAAGATGGCATCAAGCGCATGTACGTGGACCAGGAATCGATTTTCTACTATCTCACCGTGACCAACGAGCCGTTGCACATGCCGGAGATGCCGAAAGGCGAGCACGTGCGCGAAGGCGTGTTGCGCGGGACTCTACCGCTTCAAGGCAGTCGGACGCGCCGGATGCTAAAGCTGCGCGTGCAATTGCTGGGCAGCGGAACCATCATGTACGAAGTGTTGAAAGCGCAGACCATCCTGAAAGAGAAATACGGCGTGGGCGCGGATGTGTGGAGCGTGACCAGCTATAAAGAACTGTATCGCAACGCCAACGACTGCGAACGCTGGAATATGCTGCATCCCGGCGAGGCGCCGAGAATTCCGTTCGTTACCGAGACGCTAAAGGATGCGCCGGGGCCGTTCATTGCCGCATCCGATTACATGAAGGTGCTGCCGGAATCGCTGGCGAAGTGGGTGCCCGGACAACTGGTCGCGCTGGGGACCGACGGCTTTGGCCGCAGCGAGAACCGGGCAGCGTTGCGCGACTTCTTCGAAGTGGATGCGAAGCACATCGTGCTGGCAACGCTGGGGGCGCTGGTGCGGGAAAACAAAATCAGCCTTGAAGCGGTGAAGCAGGCGATCCATGAACTCGGAATTGACGCGGAAAAACTGAACCCGGCCACGAGTTAGGTGCTGCGACGCGAAGACCCTGCGAGTCGATATTCATAAGGAATGGAATCAGTGATCGAATTCAAACTCCCCGCACTCGGTGAAAACATTGAACAAGGCGACTTGGTGCGCCTGATGATTGCGCCCGGCGCGACGGTGAGCGAGGGCCAGGCGGTGATGGAACTTGAAACCGATAAGGCGGTGGTGGAAGTGCCTTCGTCGGTGAGTGGAACGGTTAAGGACATTCTGGTCAAAGAAGGCGACAAGATAAAAGTCGGCCAGGTGGTTTTTACGGCGGACAATAATGGAGCCTCCGCTGCGGAGGCGACCGAAGCTCCGCGTACAGAAGAACCGGCGAAACGTGCCGACAAGGCTGAGCCGGTGCGAGCTTCTTCCGGTACTTCTTCTGTTACTGCGGCGGCTGCCGCGAAACCACAGCCTGCTCGCGCATCACGATCAGAATCTCAGCCGGCGCCGCAACGAACCCGATCCACCGACGCGCCGGCAGCCAGCGAATTCCGGCTGCAGGAACTGGGAGAAAACATCTCGGAGGGCGATCTGGTGCGCTTGATGATCGCTCCCGGCGCCAAGGTTTCGGAAGGTCAGCCGGTCATGGAACTCGAAACCGACAAGGCTGTGGTGGAAGTTCCCTCATCGGTGAGCGGCATTGTGAATGAAGTGAAAGTGAAAGAAGGCGAGAAGATCAAAGTTGGGCAGGTGATTTTCACGCTGCAGGGCGGCGCGCCTTCGCAAGCCGAGGCGGTTCGTCCGCAGAACCGGCCGGTGGAGCACGTCACCGGCCAGCACGGCGCGCGCCTTGCTTTCCAGGCCGCGATTCGTGCCGAGGGCAAGAC
>PLKR01000193.1:0-741 GCA_003140655.1 Acidobacteriaceae bacterium
ATGGAAACGCTTTGGTTCATGATCGTGGCCGTGATGGTCGCAGCCTACGCCGTGCTGGACGGGTTCGATCTCGGCGCCGGGGCAATCTACCTGAGCGCGGGCAAAACGACCGACGACCGGCGAAAGATCCTGCGCGCCATTGGTCCGGTGTGGGATGGTAATGAAGTCTGGCTGCTGGCCGCCGGCGGGACGCTCTACTTTGCTTTCCCGTTGCTCTATGCCTCCAGTTTCAGCGGCTTCTACCTGCCGCTGATGATGGTGCTGTGGCTGCTGATGCTGCGCGGCATTGGCATCGAGCTGCGTGCGCATATGGAGAATCCGGTTTGGGTGGGCTTCTTCGATCTGATCTTCTGCGTTTCCAGCGTGCTGCTTGCCATCTTTTTCGGCGCGGCGCTCGGGAACGTAGTGCGCGGCGTACCTCTGGGCGCGGATGGCTATTTCTTTGAGCCGCTGTGGACGAATTTCAGGGTGGGCACCGATACTGGCATTCTCGACTGGTATACCGTGCTCACTGGCGTGATCGCGCTAGTGACGTTGACGGCGCATGGGTCGCTGTATATCGCGGTTAAGACGGATGGCGAGCTGAATCAGCGTACTCGCGGGGTGGCATTGCGGGCGTGGCCGCTGCAACTGATTTTGACCATCGTTGGCTTGGTGGCGACTTGTTATGTGCAGCCGACGATTCTCGACAACTACAAGCAGCATGTTGTCGGGTATCTGATTCCCGTGGTTGTGTTTGGC
>PLKR01000193.1:839-4686 GCA_003140655.1 Acidobacteriaceae bacterium
CTGGGATACTTCGTATTGTTGTATCGCATGTTTCGGGGGAAAGTGCGGCTGGAAGGGGAAGGTTATTGAGGTCTCTCTGCGTGCTCCGCGGCCGTTCTCCGCGCTCTTTGCGTTTCGGGCTTTGGACTGTCATCGAGCGAACAACATAATCGCAGAGCTCACTGAGAAGGGCCGCGGAGAGCGCTGAGATAGTTCTGCTCTCGTGATCGCCCTGTATAATCTTAGCTGTTAGAGCCATCCTGATTGATTCTTGGAGTGTGATCCCTTGAGTGCACATATGCCGTCTCATCCCGGGCAAGCCGCGCCGGGGCCGCAACCGTTGCCCGGAGTCGATGCCATCATTGCCGTGGGTTCGGGCAAGGGCGGAGTGGGCAAGACCACGCTGTCGGTGAACCTGGCGGTGGCGCTGGCGAAGATGGGACATAAGGTCGGCCTGCTCGATGCCGATGTGTATGGGCCGANNGTGAAGCAGTTCCTGGGACTGGTGGAGTGGGGCCATCTCGATTACATGGTCGTCGACCTGCCGCCGGGGACGGGGGACATCGCGCTGTCGCTGGTGCAGTCGGTGCCGCTGACGGGCGCGGTAGTGGTGTCGACTCCGTCTGACGTTTCGTTGCAGGACGCGCGCAAGGCGATCGAAATGTTCCGGCAAATGAAAGTAGATCTGGTGGGCGTTGTTGAGAACATGAGCTATTTCACGTGTCCGCACTGCAACCACGAGATCGATATCTTCTCGCGCGGCGGCGCGGAGAAGATGGCACAGCAGTTCAGCGTACCTTTTCTTGGGAGCATTGAGCTTGACCCTGAGGTGCGCAAGTCCGGGGACGGTGGGAAGCCGATCGTGCTGGAGGGGGAGAATTCGCCGCATGCCAAGTCCATGTTTGGCTTTGCCCGGCGAGTCGTGGCGCGGGTGGGAGAGATCAAGGCGGGCGAAACCGCCAGCGTGATTCAGATTCAGTAGGAGTGTCTTGATTTCAGTGTGTAGCTGTCATCCCGAGCGGAGCGAGGGATACTGGTTCTTGCTCGCGCCACCGGCGTTGACCGCGCCGGCAGAAACCAGGATCCCTCGCGTTGCTCGGGGTGACAGAGGGCGTCGGGATGACAGAAGATGACAGAATGGGTTGGGATTACAAAGGCGTCTGAAAGCGCGACAGCCGCCACACAGGGTCTGCTGGGCCATCTTTCAGGATCAACTCAGCCATCATCTCTCCCAGAGCCGGCCCGTGTTTGAAGCCGTGGCCCGAGCCGCCGCCTAACAGCCAGATGTTCTGCATTCGGGGATGCCGATCCACGATGAAGTTGCTGTCGGGAGTCTGCTCGTATTGGCAGACGCGCGACTCGATCAGCGGAGCGTCTTTCATTCCTGGAAAGCGGAAGGCGACATATTTGCGAACACGCTTTAGCGTCGCGTGGCTGACGACTCTTTCTCCCGAGGTCGGGTCGAAGCCGGGACCACGCGTGTCGTCGGCTACCTTGAACCCGCGGCGGTCGCTGCCGGGGATGCCGTAGAAGAAGCTGTCTCCGCGATCGCCCCAGACTGGCAGATGCGCGTCGGTAAAGCGGGAATCTCCAGCGGGCGGGCCGAAGAAGAAGACATCCTGCTTGGTGGGACGGATCAGGGTGCCCAGAGTTTCAGGGAACAGCTTGCCCATCCACGGGCCGCAGGCGAAGACGTAGTGATCAGCTTTGAGGCGGGAGCCGTCGGAGAGCGTCAAGCTGCGAAGAGGTCCGCTTTCTAATCCATCGGGCGATACCGCGAGCTGCCGGTACACACCGCCTTGTCCGACGAATGCGTCTACGACCGCCTGGCAACTGTCGCGGGCGTCGAGGTATCCGCAGTCCGGTTCATAGATTCCCCAGTGGACGCCGGCGAAGTTGATCTGCGGCCAGCGTTTCTTCACCTCGGGCGTGGACAGTTCCTGAAACTTGATTTCGGCTTGGCGCAGCACGGCGAGCGAGCCACGTCCAAAGGCGTCATCGCGGCTGCTGACCATCCACAGAACGCCGGTGCGGTGGAGGAATTGGCGTTTCCAGCGTCGTCCATATTTCTCCCACAGCTTAAGGGCGCGGGCGGCGGTTTCTGTGTAGGGCTGGTCGGGGCCGTAGGTGCCGCGCATGATGCGGGTTTCGCCACCAGAAGACGCGCGCGAGTTGCCGGGGCCCCAGGCGTCGAGCAAGGTGACGCGGGCTTTGCGTTCAAGAAGATGAAGCGCAGTCCATCCGCCGAAAGCGCCAGCTCCAACCACGGCGATGTGAGGTTTGGATTTCATCCCGAATGATTTCTCATCACGGGAGTAGAGGATACGCGGAGACGGCCGGAGGGGGAAGATGCGGGCAAGATTCTGGTCGGGTATACTCCATGCGCCATGAACAAACGAACCAACTCGGTTCTCTGTGCCGCGCTATTTTGCGCCGTCGCGTCCTTAGTCATCAGTCCCCCATCTTGCGCGCAAGACCGAACCGTCGCATCTTCCCGCGCGGCTGCCGTGCTGGACTCCATGCCGCACGCCAAGGGAATCGATCAGGTTGCTTTGTCTCCTGATGGAATGCAAGTCGCTTACATCGTGAATGGAGAGCTCTCGGTAGTCAGTGCCAGCGGCGGCCCTTCTCACAGGATCGCAGTGGAAGCCAACCTTCCGCTCCGCGATATGTCGTGGTCTGCGGACAGTAAGCGCATCGCATTCATCGCCGACCTTCCCGGGGACGTTCCCGCCGCTCAGGTTTGGACGGCGAATGCCGACGGTAGTTCTCCGCTGAAGCACGCGGAGCTGAAGGGCTATGTACAGACTCCGCGCTTCTCTCCCGATGGTTCGAAGCTTGCCATCCTCTTCATTGAGGGGATTCCACGCGTTGCCGGCCCGTTGCAGCCGATGACGCCACTGGCAGGAGTTGCCGACCAGAAGATTTATGAGGAACGTATTACAACCGTTGACCTGGGCACAGACCATCTGACGCAAGTCACGCCCGCCGACGTCTATGTCTACGAATACGACTGGACTCCTGACGGACAGGCCTGGGCGGCAACAGCGGCGCACGGTTCTGGCGACGCGAACTGGTGGGTCGCGCGCCTTTATCTGGCGAACGCGCGAACTGGCGTGATGAGCGAGATTTACCAGCCGAAGCTGCAAATCGCCACTCCGTTGGTCTCTCCCGATGGAAAGAATGTCGCGTTTATCGAAGGCTTGATGAGCGATGCGGGCCTTAACGGTGGCGAAATCCAAATCGTCCCCGTCGCGGGAGGCGCCGTGCGCAATCTTACCCCCAACAGCAAGACATCTCCTTCGGCGCTCGCTTGGAGTTCTCCCGACCTCATCACTTTCGCCCAGAACGTCGATGGAAACTCCAGCTTCGCCAGCGTGAGCCTAAGCCAGGCTGCGGTGCAGCCACTCTGGACGGGCGAAGAGCTGGCCGCCACAACCAGCGATGCCTGGGTACCGGGCGGCTCGTTCTCCCGCGATGGATCAGTAACGGCAATTGCGCGGCAATCGGCGAGCGCTCCCCCGGAAGTCTGGGTGGGCCCGATTGGCAGATGGAAGCAGATCACGCATTTGAACGCCGCCGTTAAACCGGCATGGGGTGAGATGCGCAACGTGCATTGGATGAGTGGTACGACGCGGGTGCAAGGATGGTTGATGCTGCCTAAGGATTTTGTCTTCGGCAAGGCCTATCCGCTCGTGGTCAACGTGCATGGCGGACCGTCGTGGGCGTGCACCTCACACTGGGACGAGAGTGGCATGGGTCCCCAATCGGCGATGGGTTACTTCGTTCTATGCCCCAACCCGCGCGGCAGCTACGGACAGGGAGAGGCGTTCACACAAGGCAACGTAAAAGACTTCGGCGGCGGCGA
>PLKR01000193.1:4695-7028 GCA_003140655.1 Acidobacteriaceae bacterium
CTGCGGTCGCGGGCGCCGGCCTTTCCGATTGGCTGAGCTACTACGGTCTCAACGACATCGACGAGTGGATGATTCCGTTCTTCGGAGCCTCCGTGTATGACGATCCTGCCGTCTACGCCAAGAGCGATCCCATGCACTTCGTCAAAGCGGTGAAGACACCGACGCTGATTCTCGTCGGTGATCGCGACGGTGAGGTGCCAATGGAACAATCCGTGGAATGGTGGCACGCGCTCACAACGCTGCATGTGCCGACGAAGCTTGTGGTCTACCCGAACGAAGGACACTTGTTCGTGAAGGCCGCCGATGCGCGGGACTACTGGCTGCGCACTCTGGACTGGTTCGAGGAATGGTTCGCGAAAGCGCCCTAGGCATCCTCGGGTTTCCCGTCGGCAGGTCCGCCATTTCAGTGCGCCCCAACGGTGCCAGCACCGTCCTTGACAGGAAGGTGGAGCGTTCCTAGAATCCAAGCAGGACGCGCTGTTTGCGTCCTAAGCTAAGTTTGTGCATCTAATATACTTAGCTGGAAGTGTGCGGCTGGCTGCAAGCCTGGGGTGACCCGTAATACGAGATGCCATCTGATCCCAATATCGGCAAGCGGGAGCGCGAAGTTCTGACGGCGATTGTGGAGACGTTTATTTCCACGGGAGAGCCGGTCGGTTCCGTAACGCTGGCGCGGTCGAACCGCGAGGGGTTGAGTTCGGCTACGATTCGCAACGTGATGGCGGACCTGTCAGAAGCTGGGTTTCTCGAGCAGACGCATTCCTCTTCGGGGCGCGTGCCGACCACCGACGCGTATCGGTACTATGTGGAGCAGATCACGGGAAAGACGAAGTTGGCGCCGCAGGAAGAAAACATGATTTCCGACTCGCTGGCGGGCATTAGCGACCTGCAGGAGTTTATGGAGCGGACGTCACACGTGTTGTCGCTGATTTCGAGGAACGTGGGCGTGACTGTGGCCACCAGCGGCGCCAAGAACGCGCTGGAGCATGTGTACTTCTCGCGCTTGGGCGATCAGAAGGTGCTGGCAGTATTGGTGACGCGTTCCGGGCTGGTGCGCGACCGCGTGTTGAGGCTCGACCTGCCGCAGTCGGAACTCGATCTTGCAGCGCGGTATATCAACGAGAATTTTCGTGGCTGGACAATGGAATCGATGCGCGCCGAACTGGGGCGGAGGATTGAGCAGGAACGCAGCGAGTACGACCGTCTGATGAATTCCATCGAACAGCTCTACAAGCAAGGCGCCCTCGCCGCAGAAGCAGGCACGCAGATGGTTTTCGTGGAAGGCGCAGCCAATCTGGTGACAGGGCAGGAAGACCGCAAGCGTTTGCAGGAGATGTTGAAGACGCTGGAGGAGAAGGAGAAAGTCGCGCAACTCCTCGGCGCATATCTCGACGTGAAGCAGGAGGCGGTGAGGGTGGTGATCGGGCTGGATGATGCGCTGCCGTCGATGCAGAACTTCGTGCTGATCGGAGCGCCGGCGCGATCCGGGACCGACATGGTTGGATCGTTGGCGGTGATCGGCCCGACGCGGATGGATTATCAGCACACAATGACCGCAGTTTCCTACATTGCGCGCCTCTTTGACAAAATCCTGAATGAATCGGAGTGATCATAGTTGTTTATGGGCAAAGCAAACGGAAAGTCGGAAACAAAAAATGCTGGGCTGGATTTGGATCACGAGTTGCCGCCGGGCGATGGGGATGAGACCACAGTCGAGACGGCAACCGGGGAATCGTCTGCTCCGGAATCGGAATTGCAAAGGCTAAAGGCGGAGCGCGATGAACTGCGCGATCGGTTGGCGCGGGCGCAGGCGGAATTCGACAACGCGCGCAAGCGGGGGATCAAGGAGCAGCAGGAGTTTCGCGACTACGCCGTGGCCGATGCGATCAAGTCTTTGCTGCCGGTCGTGGACAGCCTGGAGCGCGCGCTGCAGGTGAAATCGGCCGCGGCAGAGTTCCGCGGCGGAGTGGACCTGATTTACAAGCAACTGCAGGCTGCGCTGGCCAAGCTGTCGGTGAATCCCATCGTGTCGAAGGGCGAAGCTTTTGATCCTCGCTACCACGAGGCCATCGAAATGGTGGAAACCACCGACGCTCCTGATCATCAGGTGCTCGAGGAGTTGCAGCGCGGCTACAAGTTCAAAGACCGGCTGCTGCGGCCTGCGATGGTGAAAGTGGCGAAGAATCCCGGGAAGTAAGTTTCCAACAGGCTTGAGTTCTCTCGTCATTTTTCTAAGGAAAGGCGCCCATTCTGGCCACGAACGGAAAACGCGATTATTACGAAGTATTGGCGGTGAGCCGGACGGCAAGCGAAGGGGAGCTGAAGAGCGCTTA
>PLKR01000210.1 GCA_003140655.1 Acidobacteriaceae bacterium
AACTTTGCCGCGACCGGCGAGGAGCCGCTGGCCAAAATCAAGCAAGTGGCGGACGAGTGGAAACAGCCCTTTCAGAAGGAGTATACCGAGAGTTCGGTCACGCAGGCGTTCGAGAAACTGCTGGGCTTGCGCGGCGATGTGGAAGCGGCGCTCGAAAAGGCGGGACTGCGGAGCCCCGTGTTTGCGACTCCGAGCCTGCCATCCGTGGAGGCCGCGCCCGATGACGCGGACATGCACAAGACTGAGAAGTCCGGCCAAATTACCGGAGCAACGCCGGGGCCAGTATCGGCAGCGCTGCAGGGGACGCCGCCCGTGGCAAACCCAGCGCTTTCGACGGAACTGGATTTCGAGTCATGCCTGGAAAAAATCTGGGAACAATTGATTGCCACACCACCATCGCGCGGAAGATCGATGACTACCGTCAAAGTGGGCGGCGCGCGGATTTTGATGTCGTCCTGGGAAGTGGCGGCGTTTGTTACCGAGGATGGACCAGCGGCGGATGACCTACGTCGCGCCGTGGTGGCGCGGACGCTGGTGAATAGCGCGCTGGAGACGGCGAAGGAGACCGGTAACGCCACGACACTGGATCGTGCGCTGTCTGTGGCGCGCATTGAAGTGACGCGATTACAGGAACGCGTGGACGTGGCGAAGCAAGCGAAAGATACCGAAGCGGCGGTGAATCTGGGGATCAGCACGAAGAGACTGCTGTCGGCCCTGGACGAAGCAGAAAAACTGTAACAAGGGCAGCCGGCGACGCGATGGGCCGCTGGTGCCAGTTCATGGAAATGGGAAAAGGTATCTCTTGCGAAACGCGAATATACTCATTCTAACGGACGAAGCCGAATTCGGGCGCCTGCTGGGCACCTGCTGGCAAACCGAACGGCAGGCTCCCGGAATTACCGTGCTTGGCAGCGATTTGTGGAGCGAGCACGAAGAGATCGACCACGAACTTGTCGTCGTCGGTCCGCTGCGGGAAGGCAAATCTGCGGAGATTTTGAAGTCATTGGCGCCCGCAACGGCCGTGATCCTCTGCGCCCCGGCGGACTCGCGCGAACTGTCCCAATTGCGCAGTCGATATCCGCGCCTGGTGCACATTCCCCTGCGGGAAGACTGGACGCAGACATTGCTGCTAGTCGCTGGCGAATCTCTGCGCCGCACCGAAGCGCAGCGCGCCGCACGGCAAGCCGAGAACAAAGCGGCGCGAAACGAACATCACGCGACGCTCGGGCGCTACATGATGGACATGAAGCACAGCGTGAACAACGCGCTGACGTCCATGCTGGGCAACGCGGAACTGCTGCTGCTGGAACCCGGACAACTTTCCTCGCAATCGCTGGCACAGATCAAAACCATTCATAACATGGCGCTGCGGATCAACGAAATCATGCAAAGATTCTCATCGCTATCGAGCGAGATGCAGGAAGTTGAGACGGCACCATCTCTTGCTGAGAATCAGGACGAGCCGACGCCCACTGGGACGCGGCGCTAGGCCTCTCCATTTTCAATCAACATCCTAACAATCAATGACTTAGCAACGAGGGCATGATGACCCTAAGTGGCTGCGACACTGGCTGCCGACGTGCACCTTGGCTCTACGGATAAGTCTCTGGAGCGTCTGGCCGTGCAGAAAAGGGTTCTCATCGTCGACGATTCGCCCGCGCAGGTGAAGCTGATTCACGGGCTGCTGGAACGCGAAGGGTATTCGCCCATCGATTTGAACGACCCGCGAAGAGTGGAGGAGACCATCGTCTCGCAGCGGCCAAATTTGATCCTCCTGGACGTCGTGATGCCGGAGCGCAATGGCTTTCAAGTATGCCGGGAGTTGAAAGCGAGCAGTGAGTTCGGCGCCATACCGGTGATATTGGTGACTTCGAAAGATACTGCCAGCGACCGCTTTTGGGGTGAGCAGCAGGGTGCGGACGGCTACGTGACCAAGCCATTTACGCGCGAGGATTTGTTGCGCGCGGTGAGGCGTTTCGTATGAGTTGCGGATTCTTGCCGAGCTATGCCGGGAATGCATGCTGATGAGCCAGGATTTTCATTTGTTGCCGCTGTCTGCCGAGGCAGATGACATCGAACTTTCGCAGGCTATGGGCGCGCCATTGGAATTGTCTCCCGAATCGCAGTTTTGCGTTTTTAGGAGCGGGCGCGAACGATTCTGTCTGCCCGTGCTGGATGTAGAAGAGGTTTTGGAGTGGCTGCTGCTGACCAAGATTCCCTTGGGGCCGCCGTATCTCGTGGGGATTTTCAATTTGCGAGGCTCCATTNNGGATATCGCCATGACAGAAGGCCGCCGGCCGGGATTGCTTCCAAAGCATGTGGTGGTTGCGGCGCTGCGCAGCGAACGTGGGCAGGAAGACATCCGCATCGGAATTGCCGCGGACGAAGTGATCGGAACGTATTCGGTGAGCGCGGAAGATTTGCTTGAGCAGTCGCCGGAAAACGTGCCGTACTGCACCGGAATGCTGCGGCATGACGAGCGTCTGGCGCTGCTGATTGACTTGCGGCGATTGCTGGAGGCGTTTCCGGGTCCGAGTATTTGACTTTTGGATTTTGCGAAGATGCGTCGAGTGACGACGCAATACGCGCAAGAGATTTTTGGAGGAAGGCATGAAATCGCGATTGAGTTCGACCATCTGGTTGCTGGTGACGGCGACCGTAGCAGGGCTGATCGGCGTGCTGTGGCTGGGGTACAACGCCGGGCGTCAATCTGGGGNNCACGCCGGTGCAGGAGCTGGCGGAATTTTCCGACCGGCTGGCGGCTGGAGACGCTCGCGCGCGCGCGGAGGTCCACTCGGGTGATGAGTTTGGATACATTGCGGAAAACCTGAATCGCGCGGTAACACGCGTGTCGAAGGCCAACAACAACCAAGAGGCCAGCGATTCGCTGCAGCGGAGTATCACCGAGCTGTTGAACGTGATTAATCAGGTCGCTCGCGGGGATTTGACGATGCGCGGGAAGGTCACCAACGATGCGCTTGGGAACGTCACCGATTCCATCAACTACATGCTGGACAACTTCATGAAGGTTTTGGAACGCGTGCGCAAGGCCGCGATGGAAGTGACGGCGTGCTCGAACAACATTTTGGTGGCTGCGGATGAAATGCAGGCTGGAGCTACGCAGCAGGACCAGGAAATTACCAATACTTCCAGCGCGGTCGAGGAGCTTACGGTTTCGATGAAAC